>JBCCTP010000121.1:0-10741 GCA_039198505.1 Actinomycetota bacterium
ACGGTCGGTTCGGGGCTCGAGCACGGGACGACCGACAGGAATCCGTCGCCGTCGGGAGCGACGGCTCCGACGTTGAGGAGCGCCGAGGTGGCGTCGAGCGGCACGCTGCCACGTCCTCCGACGCGCACGGCGCGAGTCTCGCCGGCCTGGAATCGCCCGGTCCCGGCGTCGCCGCCGTCGACCGTGGTGAGGCCCGGGCCGACGCGGGTCTCGGTGAGACGCGACGGCGAGAGAGCGACCTGCGATCCGCCGACGGGGACGAACCCGGCGACGTCGACGATCACGTGTACGTCGGCGCTGCTGTAGATGCAGGCGCGCCCGTCGGCGTCGAGCGGCGCGAACACCAGGTTGGCCACCCGACGCGTGGGATCGAAGTTGAGGTTCGACGCGTTCGGTCGTGAGTCGTCGCAGTCGAAGAAGGTGAAGAAGCCGGTCGATCGAGCGCCCGCTGCGGTGACGTTCAGCAGAGCCGCCGCTGCGTCGCCGGGCACACCCGCACGGCCCCCCACGCGGAAGTTGTACGTGTTCCCACCATCGACGAGACCGTTCCCGAAGGACTCGCCGTCGATCGTCGGTTCCGAGTCGGGCCGGGTCTCGACGATGCGTGCCGGATCGGTCGGGATGGGCGAGCCGCCCGTCTCGACGAAGCCGGTGACGTCGACGACGAGGTCGGCGGCGGCCAATGTGAAGACGCAGATCCGACCGTCGTCGTCGAGACGGACGAGCGCCGCGTTGGCGACGGTCTGCCCGGCGGCGTAGGTGAGGTTCGAGGCGTTGGGGACCGGCCCTCCGCAGGCGAACGCGGTGGCGTATCCCGAGTCGGCGGGGCGGATGATCGTGAGGTTGAGGAAGGCGGTCCGGATCGCGTCGTCGACGCCGGCGCGGCCGGCCACGTCGATCTCGTAGACCTCGCCGGCGCCCAGCCGACCGTCGCCCTCGAAGTCGCCGTCGACGGTGTCGGAGCCGTTGCTGGTCCGGGTGTCGGCGAGCCGCGACGGCTCGAACCGGCCTGCACCATCACCGAAGCCGGTGACGACGTCGCCGGCCAGCCACACCATGCCGCTGGCCACTGCGAGCAGTGCGGCGACCAACAATCGTCCGGGCGACCGCCGGGGTCGATGGCGATGGACGGCGGCGACGGCAGGCTCCACGACCCTCACACTAGATGACGTCTGCATGACGATTGCAACACAATCGTCATATTTGTTGGCGTGGGACTCCGGAGCGTGCGCCGCCCGGTCAGCTCGCGAGCTCGGCGTCCACGGGCTCGGGAGGGGGCAGGTCCGCCGAGAGCGCCACGGGTGTGGCGGTGCGCCATGCCGCCTCGACGTGCTCGGCGATCGCTGCGGCACCGTCGTGGATCGGGACGACCACCGAGTTGACCGCGCCCAGGCCGTCGAGCGAGACCCCGATCGACAGCACGGACCGGTCGTCACCGACGACGTTGCGGTCGTGGAGGGCCCGGTCACCGATCCGGACTTCGAACGGCCGATCGGGAGTCACGGCGTCGAGCGCGATCTCGAGCGACGCTCGATCGGCGACCGAAATGCGCTCCGATGTGAGCACGCGCGTGATCTGCGTGTGCCGGAGCACGGGCACGACGTGCTGGAAGCTGAAGTACGGGTCGACGAGGAGTCCCGACCCGACGGCGGCGATGCGGCGGAGGACCGACGCGCCCAGAGCGGGATCGTCGCGATCGATGAGGACGTCGGTCCCGTCGGGGAGTTCCGCGGCTCGTCGGCGCAGGCCACGGTCGACCGCGAGGCCGAGGGGCGTGACGCGGAGCCGGTCATCGGTCCACTCCGCCCACCCGAGCCGGACGAAGGCCGTCGCCACCGTCTCGCCGGCTGGCACCTCGACCGCGTGGACGGCGGGCCGGGCTGGCGCCGGGTGCCCGATCGTGGTCACGGCTGCCAATCGGCCGGGCTGCTGCGAGAACTGCTCGAGCTCGGCCTCGGTCGGCGCATAGCCCGACTCGCACACGAGCACCACATAGGCCAGACACCGGTGCAGGGCCTCACTGACGATCTCCACGACCGGAGGCTAGGCCCAGGGAAACCGCTGTCAAGAAAGAACCTCCCGATCCGCGCGGTCCGTCGTGTGCGCATGACTCGACGTGGCCGAATGGGGGAGATTTTCGTGGTTCCGGCGCGCAACGGCCCGCCGCGCGGGCGGTGAACGGATCAGGCCACGACGCCGGCCGCACGGAGTTCGGAGATCTGCTGGGCCGACCGTCCGGTCGCGGCGAGGACCGCGTCGGTGTGCTCGCCGACCTCGGCGGCGACGTCGGCGAACGGCAGCAGCTCGCCTGAGTGGACGACCGGGTTGCGGGGCTGACGGACGGTCCCGACGGTCGGATGGTCCCACGTGACGAGCGTGCCGCGTTCGACGATCTGCGGATCGACGAGCACCTCGTCGGGTCGGTTGATCGGCCCAACCGCGCCATGGGCTCACAGTCGGTCGTCGATGTGTCGGGCTGGGGAGATTCGAACTCCCGACCTCTTGTCCCCCAGACAAGCGCGCTAACCAAACTGCGCCACAGCCCGTACGCACGTCGTACGTATGTCGGGCCGCGATGCTACCGAGCGGCGAGCCGGTCCGTGACGGCCGTTGCGATCTCCGCCCCCTCGGTGATGAAGTCCGGGTGGAACGCAGTGAGGCGCGCCGGGTTGAGGCCCGCCGTGAACAAGCCAGGTGCCTGCTCGAAGGGCGACTCGGTGACGATCGGCCAGCCGTCGCGCACCAGCTCGGCGGGCAGGATCTCGTCGAGGCCGGGGCGGAAGCCGGTCGCGGCCACGACGACGTCGACCTCGATCCGGGACCCGTCGTCGAGCACGACGCTCGCCCGGTCGAACCGATCGACACCGGCGACCACGGCCACGCGACCCGACCGGACGTCGTCGACGAACCCGCTGTCGAGCGTGGCACCCGAGGCATGCGCCACCTGACTGAGTCGATGGTCGGCCGGTGCGAGTCCGGCCTCGCGCAGCCCACGGAACAACACGGCCTGCATCAGCCGACCACTCACATCGACCATGCGGTCGGGCAGACGGCGCGACCTCACGGCGAGCCGGGTGAGCGTCGTACCGAACAGTTCGCGCTTCGACCACACCGGACGCGATCGCATCGACAGCGTCGTGTCGACACCGGCCTCCGCGAGGAGGTGAGCGATCTCGGTTCCGGAGTTGCCGCCGCCGACCACCAGCACGCGTCGTCCGGCGAACCGGCGAGGCGACCGGAACGTCGACGAGTGGACGATCTCGATGTCGCAGTGGTCGACGCCCTGCCACTCGGGGCGGACGCCGAGACGATTCCGTCCGGTCGCGACGACCACCGACTCGTGGACTCGCGTCGCCGTCTCGGTCCGCACGAGCCACCCGCCGCCGGGCGAGCGCTCGACCGCCGACACCCGTTCTTCGATCCGGTCGACCTCGCCACCGACCCCGAGCTGCTCCGCCGCCGACTCGATGTGATCAGCCCACTCGGACGCCGTCGGCCAGCGTCCCACCGACGGGTCGATCGAGGTGTCGGGCACCAGCGACAGGTCGCGCTCGGTGTTGAGACGGAGCCCGTCCCACCGGGCGCGCCAGGTGTCTCCGAGCCGGCCCGCATCGTCGTAGACGACCGGAGTGACGCCCACGCGCCGAAGCGCCGCCACGACGCACAACCCGGCGTGGCCGGCGCCCACGACGGCGACCGAGCCGTGCGCCTCCGTCACACGAAGATCTCGACGACGCGCCAGCCGAGGTACGAGACGGTCATGAACACCAGCAGCTTGAAGTGCCACGGTGCCGACTCGTCGGCCAGGACCTCGTCGTGATCGTGTGACCCAGCGCCCTCGAGTGGGTCACCACACGTGGGGCACGACCCGTCCTCGGCGACCGAGTTTGGTGTCAGGTAGCGGGCGCACTCCTCACACCAGGGCACGCCACTCCCCCATCCCTGGTCGAACGTCTCCGGCGTCTGCCGTGTCTGCGGCGTCGCCCGATCGGCTCACGAGCGCTTCCGCACGCGGATCTTCACCGCCGTCGACCCGAGGCCGAACTCCTCGCGGATCGTCCGCTCGATGAACCGCAGGTACGTCTGCGGCAGTTCCTTGTTGACGAACAGCGTGAAGGTCGGCGGGTCGGACGCCCCCTGCACCGCGTAGAGGATCTTCGCCCCCTTCGGCGCCGGCTGACGCTGCTGCGCCGCGGCGACGATCCGGTTGACGTCACGGGTCGGAACCCGCGTGTGGTACTGCGAGATCGCCTCCTGCAGTCGCGGCATCAGCCGGCCGACGTTCTTGCCCGACAGCGCCGAGATCTTGATCACCGGAGCGTCACCGACGAACGACAGCCGACGCTCGAGCTCGACGACGACGTCGGGACGATCCTCGGTGCCGACCAGCTCCCACTTGTTCAGCACGAGGAGGATCGGACAGCCCGACGCGTCGATGCGTTCCGCGAGCCGCTGATCCTGATGCGTGACCCCCTCGGTGGCATCGATCACGAGCAGTGCCACGTCGGCGTCGTCGATCGACCGCAGGGCACGCACCATCGAGTAGTACTCGGCCGAGTCGTCGATCTTCCCTCGTCGACGCATGCCCGCGGTGTCGACGAACACGATGGGACCGTCGTCGGTCTCGACGAGCGTGTCGACCGAGTCGCGGGTGGTCCCCGCCATGTCGTGGACCACCGAACGGTCTTCGCCGACCAACCGATTGAACAACGTGCTCTTGCCCACGTTCGGCCGCCCGACGATGGCGACCCGCGGCGCCCCGTCTGCGGCATCGGCGACCTCGCCATCGACATCGTCGTGTCCGCGATCGCCGTGGTCGGTGTCGCCACCGAGCTCGGAGTCGGCCGACGAGGAAGACGGCAGCCGCTCGACGACCACGTCGAGCAGATCGCCGGCGCGACGGCCGTGCAGAGCGCTGACCGGGACGGGATCGCCGAGTCCGAGAGCGAGGAACTCCCACATGTCGGTCTCGCGTCTCTCGTTGTCGGCCTTGTTCGCGACCACCATCACCCCGCGGTCGGTCCGGCGCAGCCAGTTGGCGATCGACTGGTCGTCGTCGGTCATCCCGACCGCAGCATCGACCACGAACAACACGAGGTCGGCGCGACGGACCGCCTCTTCGACCTGCTGGCTGACCTTGGCGTCGAGAGCATCGCCACCGGGCATCCATCCACCGGTGTCGACGAGGCGGAACGGCACCTCGAGCCACGATGCGTCGATCTCCTTGCGGTCGCGAGTGATGCCCGGGCGATCCTCGACGATGGCCTCCTGCCGTCCGAGGATGCGGTTGAACAGCGTGCTCTTCCCCACGTTGGGCCGTCCGACGACGACCACGGTCGGCGGGTTCTCCGCGCCGACGGGCGACGGCGCAGCGGCACTCGACGTGTCGCTCACGAACGCTCCAGCGCGCGGCGGAGCGCGTCTCCGTCGGTGGGCACGATCTCGACCGGGCGCGGGAGATCGTCGACCGAGACGCCGTCGAGGAACACGCCCTCATCGGACAGGCACACGTCGGGCAGGAGGTACCGGTGCCCTCGGGGCTGGCCGGCGAGGACCCGAGTGACGTCGTCGCCGGTCATGAGACCGGTGACGCCCGTGTTGCCGCCGAAGAAGTCGTTGGTGACCGGAAGCACCCGCACGTCGGGGCGACCCAACGACTCGACCAGCGGCGAGATGACCCTCGCGCCCAACTCGCCGGTGAGCACACCGACCGGCGCCGACCGACGCGGCGACAGCGACACGGCGGTCGAGCCCGGTCCGCCCCCGCTCGGGACATCGGCGGTCTGACACGGAGTGTCTCGCGTGTGATCGCGGAGACCGGTGTAGGCCGCGGGGTTGGGTGGGATGTCGACCGCAGCGAAGAAGCCTCGTTCGGGGCCGGTCCGAGTGTCGACCTCACCGTGGAACTCGGCCTCGAAGGTGCGGGCCATGCCGATCCCGTCCTCGTGCATCGGGCACCCGTCGTACTCGTCGAGCGACGGGAACGGGGTTCCGGCGAGCAGGTGGTACTCGTCGGCCGCGTAGACCATCCGTCGGCCGATCGTCGCCCGGAACACGTCCTGCCAGTCGCGCACGGTCTCGACCACCGCCCGCGCCTCGACGGTGGTGTGGGGCCGCATCGCCGCCTCGGGGTTGAACTTGGAGACGCCGAGGGGAACGACCGCGACGGAGTCGAGGTCGGGGAACCGGTCGAGGATGCCCGACAACGTGTCGTCGAGGACCCCACCATCGTTGACGCCGGGACACACCACGATCTGCCCGCGTACCGAGATGCCGTGGTCGAGCATCGCCCGCAGCCACCGAAGGCTCATCGCACCACGCGGGTTCTTCAACATCTCGCTGCGAACGTCGGGGTCGGTCGCGTGGATCGACACGTGGAGCGGCGACAGGCGCTCGGTGATGACGCGCTCGAGGTCGGCCTCGGTGAACCGCGTGAGCGTGGTGAAGTTCCCGTAGAGGAACGACAGCCGGTAGTCGTCGTCCTTCAGGTACAGCGACCGCCGCATGCCCTTGGGCAGTTGGTAGATGAAGCAGAACTCGCAGTGGTTGTCGCACGTGCGGACGCGGTCGAACACGGCGCTCGACACCTCGACACCGAGAGGATGGCCGGCGGGCTTCTCGATCTCGAACGAGAACTCGACGCCACCACGAACGACCTCGAGGTCGACCTCGGCCTCGTCGACCGCCATCTGCCACTCGATCACGTCGCGCGGAACGATGCCGTTGATCCGCACGATCTCGTCGTGGACCAGGACGCCCGCGAGCGCGGCCGGTGAACCCGGTGCGACCGAGACGGCGACCGGGGCGAGCGAGCGGGTGGTCGAGACCCCGAGACCGGAGCCGAGGGTCGACGTGCCGCCCGAAGTGGAGAGCGTCGGGGCATCCGCCATGTGACGTCAAAGGCTATCGGTGGCCGCGAAGGGCACGGATCGGTGGCCGGACCCACGGATAGGCTCGTCCTCGCCATGGACGACGGCCCGTCTGCGCCACCGAACGCACCCACCGACGACCTCTCGACCCGGGAGAACGTCGCCGGGTCCCCGGTCGACCTCGTACTCCTCGCCGAGCCCCGCGGCTTCTGCGCGGGGGTCGAGATGGCGATCAAGGCACTCGCGTGGATGGTCCGCTCGTTCGAGGGGCCGGTGTACTGCTACCACGAGATCGTCCACAACAAGCTCGTGGTGCGGCGATTCGAGGAACAAGGTGTCGTGTTCGTCGACGACATCGCCGAGGTGCCGCCCGGGTACCCGATTATGCTCTCGGCTCACGGCTCAGCGCCCGAGGTGGTCGAAGCCGCCCGGTCCCGAGGGTCGTACGTGGTCGATTCCGTGTGCCCGCTCGTCACGAAGGTGCACCACGAGGTCAAGGTGCGGGCCGGCAAGGGGTACCGCATCGTCTACGTCGGCCACGAGGGCCACGAGGAAGCGGTCGGCACCATGGCGGTCGCGCCCGACGCCATCGACCGCGTCGAGACGGTCGCCGAGGTCGAGGCACTGCCCACCACCGACGAGCCGGTCGCTCTCCTGGCCCAGACGACGTTGTCGCACCGCGACTGGGAGGGCGTCGCCGTCGCCGTTCGCGAGCGATTCCCGCAGGTGTGGACGCCGGGACGATCCGACCTCTGTTTCGCCACCACCAACCGGCAGGCGGCCATCGAGGAACTCGCTCACCGCAGCGATGCCATCGTCGTGATCGGCTCGGCCAACTCGTCGAACACCCGCGCGCTCGAGAAGTTGGCCCGCGAGGAGGGGTGCGAGCGCGTGTACCGCATCAACTCGGTCGATGAGCTCCCGCACGACCTGAGCGGGATCGTCGGGGTCACCGCCGGTGCGTCGGCACCCGAGGAACTGGTCGAGGCGGTCGTCGACTTCCTCGCACCGGCGTCGGGCATCGAGCTCGTCGTCGTCACCGACGAAGACGAGTACTTCCCGCCTCCCCGCAACATCCGAGAGCTGCAGGCGTCCATCGAGGCGGCCGCGACCTCGCTCCTCGGCGGCAGCCTCCTCGAACGTCCGGCCATGGACGATCGCAGCGTGGCGGCCAGCAGCGTTCTGGCGGCGTTCGCACACTGATCAGCCCGCCGACTCGGCGGAATCGCATCTCGCGGGTGTCGCGGGATGACACGAAGCTGCAACACCGAGCGGCACGAATGTCACTTTCGGTGGCATCCCGTCACACTTCCGGCAAAGTTCGACGCCGAACCTTGTCGCTCGACACCGCGATCAGTAGCGTGCCGCCCACTGGCGGGAGCCCCCCACCACGATGCGTGGTTGAACTCCCTTTCACTCTGCGGAAGGACTCAAGGATGAAGAAGGCAGCCTCGGCGGTCGCAGCACTGGTGTTCGCCGCGGTGATCGGGTTCGGCGCCGGTACGGCGTCGGCCTTCACCCCCACCCTCGCCGGAAACGCCGTGTGCCTCGACAACGGCTTCTGGCAGGTCACCTGGACCATCACCTCGAGCACCCCAGGAAACACCTGGCAGGTGAACTCGCCCGACGGCTACACCCCCGCCGGCCAGCAGAGCTCCGACAACCCGTTCGTGCGGGTGGCCACGTACCCGGTCGCCGAGACCTCGGCGACCGAGACGATCGACGTCACCTGGTTCAACAGCGTGGGCACGGTCGGTGGATCCGACACCGAGACGGTCTCCCGCCCGAGCGGATGCACGACGACGACCACGACCTCGACGACCACCACCACGACGACCACGACGACCACGACCACCACCACGGTGCCGACGAGCACGACCTCGACGACCACCACCACGGTGCCCACGACGACGCCGACCACCACGACCACCACACCGACGACCACGACCACCACGCCGACTCCGGTCGACATCACCCCGGTCGTCTCGGGTGCACCGACGTGCATCGACAACGGCACGTGGCAGGTCACCTGGACCCTCACGTCCGACGGCGGATCCGCCGACGGCTGGGTGGTCGACGCACCGTCCGACTACACCCCGGCCGGCTCGCAGGCCGCCGACCAGCCGTTCAACCGGATCGCGACCTACACGCTCGCCGAGACCAGCGCCACCGAGACCGTCGACGTCACGTTCACCCCCGCCGCCGGCGGAACGCAGCCCGGGACGGCCACCAACACGGCCCCCCAGCCCGACGACTGCGAGATCCCGCCCACCGTCGGCCCCGGCGACGTGACCCCGTCGCTCACCGGCGTCACGGCGTGCCTCGACAACGGAACCTGGCAGGTCACCTGGACCGCCACGTCCGACGGTGACGGCACCCTCACCTGGACCGTCGACTCGCCCGGCGGGTACGACCCGGCCGGATCCCAGGCCGCTGATCAGCCGTTCAACCGGATCGTCGGGTACGGGCTCTCCGTCGCCAGCGCGACCGAGACCGTCGACGTCACCTTCACCGCCGCCGGCGGAGAGACCGCCACCGACTCGGTGACCGCCACGGTTCCCCAGCCCGAGGCGTGCGACGATCCGACCGACCAGGTCCCTCCGACCGACGACCCGCCGACCGACACTCCGCCGACCGACGGCAGCAGCACACCCGGCCAGACCGACGACCCCGACGACTCGTCGACCACCGGTGACCTGCCCGAGACCGGCAGCGATGCGACCCAGGTGATCATGGGCATCGCCCTGGTGCTGCTCGTCCTCGGCGCTGCGGCGAACGTGATCGCCCACTCGGGCCGCCGCGACGAGATCACGATCTGATCATCACGATGCGAGTCATCACGGTCTGATCGACTCGCACGGGCGAACGTTCGCCCGACCCGTCTGACGGCCTCGCCGTCGCCACGAGCAGAGCGTGGCGGCGACGGGGCCGTCGTCGCGTCTCGGCCGCGACGCCCGCCACCACGGTCCGATGGTCGGTCGCGCGACGCGCGAACGTGTACGTTCGCGATACCAGCCCGGCGGAACAGGGTGTCCAGAGCGGTGACCAACCGGGTGTCTCCCAGGCGAAAGGAATCACATGGTCAAGAAGTCAATTGCCGTGATCGCTGCCATGATCGGCTCGCTGATCGTGGCGATCGGCCTCGACAGCGGAACGGCCTTGGCACACAAGGTGCTGATCGACGGCGTCCCGACATGTGTCGAGAACGGCGAGTGGAGCATTACGTGGACGCTCCGAGCCGACCGAACCGACGGCACCGATTCGTGGGCCGTGCTGAGCCCCGACGGGTACTCCCCCGACGGACCTCAGGACCCGAGTCTCCCGTTCACTCGCACCGTGACCTACCCGGCCTCGACCACCCAGGTGATCGAGGGGGCAGAGGTCGAGTGGACGCTGAACGGCGTTCGGGTGTTCTACGCCCGCAACTGGGGAACCGTGAACCAGCCGCCCGATCCCTGCACACCGGGCACCGCACCGCCGGCGACGACCGTCCCGCCTCCCGTCACCGATCCGCCGCCGACGGACCCGCCCACCACCGATCCGCCGTCGACCGATCCGCCGTCGACCGATCCGCCCACCACGGACCCGCCGTCGACCGATCCGCCCACCACGGACCCGCCGTCGACCGATCCGCCGTCGACGACCGAGCCGCCGGACGGCACGCCGCCGGAGCCCGTCCCGCCCGTGACCGATCCGCCCGACGGTGGCAGCAGCACGCCGCCGCCCGGACAGACCGATCCGCCCGACGACTCGTCGACCGGTGGCTCGCTACCCGAGACCGGGAGTGACGCGACCCGTCAGGCCCTCACCGCAGCGCTCCTGCTGCTGGTCCTCGGTGGCGCCGCCTTCGTGATCGCGCAGCCTCTGCGACG
>JBCCTP010000122.1:0-10735 GCA_039198505.1 Actinomycetota bacterium
ACTGGTCCGACGAGTCGGTGGTCATCCCCGACGAGCAGCCCGACGTCGAGCGAGCCATCCGCGACCTGGCGGCCGCGGGGTGCTGTCTCATCCTGACGACGGGCGGCACGGGCCCGGCACCCCGCGACGTGACCCCCGAGGCCACCGAAGCCGTGTGCACGAAGATGCTGCCGGGGTTCGGTGAGACGATGCGGACCACCTCCCTGCAGGTCGTCCCCACCGCGATCCTGTCGCGACAGACCGCAGGCGTGTGCGACGGTGCCCTCGTCATCAACCTGCCCGGCCAGCCCAAGGCGATCGCCGAGTGTCTCGACGCCGTGTTCGCTGCGGTTCCCTACTGCGTCGACCTGATCGGTGGGCCGTACCTCACCACCGACCCTGCGCACATCGATGCCTTCCGTCCCCGACGTTGACGCATCCGCCGGCGTGATGGTCGCCGCTCGCGAGCGGCTCTGTGACGTCCTCGTGCGGCCGGATCCGTCCGATGGGCTGATCGCGATGGTCGCTGACGGGTTCTTCCAGCGGTGGATCCCCGAGGTCGTCGAGATGCAGATGGAGCAGGACCCGGTCCATCGTCACAAGGACGTCCTCACCCACACGATCGCCGTCACCGCCTCGGCGCCGCCGCAGCTGCGCCTCCGATGTGCGGCGCTGATGCACGACATCGGCAAGCCTGCGACGCACCGCATCGGTCCGAAGGGCGTGACCTTCCGTCACCACGAGGCCGTCGGCGCTCGGATCACCCGTCGACGGCTCACCGAGATGGGCGTCGACGACGACTTCGTCCACGACGTGGCACGGCTCGTCGAGTTGAGCGGCCGTTTCAAGGGGTTCGGTTCGGGATGGACCGACAGCGCCGTGCGGCGATACGTCGTCGACGCGGGCGCGCTGCTGGGTGATCTCAACCTGCTGGTGCGTCACGACTGCACCACGCGCAACGCATCGAAGGCCGCGCGTCTGCAGCGGCTCGTCGATGAACTCGAGACTCGCATCCGAGAGCTCGCAGCGGCCGACGCGGAGGCCCGTCGTCGGCCGGTCCTGAGCGGCGATGAGATCATGGAGTTGCTCGACATACCACCCGGTCCCGCCGTGGGGGAGGCCGTCCGTCTCCTGCTCGATCACGATCCGCCCCTCGACGCGTCGAGCGCCGAGCGGGTGCTGCGAGACTGGTGGCGCCGACGTGCTCACCGTCACGAGAACGGCGCCAGCGAAGTCTGTTAATTTTCCCTCGTATCGAACGTCAGGCCCACTGACGAAAGGAACGGGAATGTCAGACGGGGACCTCAAGGACCGCAGCGACGACGGCGTCGACCACGACGACATCTCGGCGAACGAGCCGGGACTCTGGACGATCATCTCGCCGGTCAATCGCGAGATCTACACCGGAATGGCGGTGTCGATGCTGAGCCTGGTCGCCTGGCTCGGCTCGATCATGCTGTTCCTCCCCATCGCGCGGGAGATCACGGCCGACGATCCCGACTCGGGGCGCATCTGGACGCTCCTCGGCATCAGCGTCGGGCTCGTGGTGTTCTCGTTCGTCTGCCGGGTGATGTCGTTCCGGATCTCCCACCTCGGGGCGTTCCGCCTCGAGCAGATCCTGCGAACCGAGCTCACCGACCGGCTCGCACGAGTGCCGCTCGGCTATGTGGTCAACTCGGGTTCGGGTGCGCTCAAGAAAGTCGTCCTCGACGACGTCCGAGCGTTGCACGCCTTCGTCGCCGACAGCACGCCGCTCTTCGCCAAGTCGTTCTCGGCGCCGGTCCTCGGGGTCATCCTGATGTTCGTCCTCGACTGGCGGCTGGCGCTGCTGTCGCTCGTGCTCTTCCCGATCGGCATGATCGGCATGTTCCTCGCGTTCCGCGACTACGACGTCGCCCGCCGCGAAGTCGACAACGCCAACGAGCGGATCAACAGCGTCATCAACGAGTACGTGCAGGGCATGCACGTGGTGCGGACCTTCGACGACGGGACCGGTTCCTTCGAGCGGTACCGCTCAGCGCTGAACGACGCGACCTCCTCGTTGCGGACGTGGACCGAGAAGTCGCAGTCCGGCGCCTTCATCGCCCGCACGTTGTTCGCCGCGTTGCCGACGGTGCTCGTACTGCTGGCGGTCGGGATCCCGATGGTCCGCAACGATTCGGTCGAGTTGCCCATCCTGATGATGTTCCTCCTGCTCGCGCCCACGGTCACCGAGTCCATCGTTCCCATCGTGTGGCTGCAGCAGCTCATCACCAACGCAGCGGCATCCGTGAAGCGCATCGGACAACTCCGTGCTGTCGAACTGATCTCGGAGGTCGACGAGGGCACGCCACCCGCCGACGCGTCGGTGGAACTGAAGAACGTCTCGTTCCGCTACGACGGGCGTGACGACAACGCGCTCACCGACGTGAGCATCTTCATCCCGCAGGGAACGGTGACGGCGCTGGTCGGTCCGTCGGGTGCCGGCAAGAGCACGGTCGCGCAGCTCGTCCCGAGATTCTGGGACGTCGCGGAGGGACAGATCCTCGTCGGCGGCGTCGACGTCCGCGAGATGACCGCCGACCAGCTGATGCGGGCCGTCGCGTTCGTGTTCCAGTCGCCGTTCCTCCTCAGCGACACGATCCGCAACAACATCCGCCTCGGCCGGCCCGACGCCTCCGACGACGACATCGAGGCGGCGGCTCGCGCTGCCGAAGCGCACGACTTCATCATGACCGAGCTGCCCGACGGCTACGACACCGTCGTGAGCGAACGCGGCTCGAGCCTCTCGGGCGGACAGCGCCAGCGAATCACCATCGCCCGCGCGATCCTCCAGGACAGCCCGATCATCGTGCTCGACGAGGCGACCGCGTTCGCCGACCCCGACAACGAAGCCAAGATCCACCGGGCGCTCGCCGAGTTGGCGAAGGGCAAGACGTTGATCGTGGTGGCGCACCGGCTGTCGACCATCAGCGACGCCCACCAGATCGTCGTGCTCGACGCCGGTCGCGTGAGCGAGAGCGGCACCCACGAGGAACTGGTCGCGTCCGGAGGTCGCTACGCCCGACTCTGGGCGCACTTCAACGAGGCGCAGGGCTGGGGCCTGCGAACACGAGACGCTGCGACGACGGCGGGGGGTACGTCATGATCACCACGTTCCAGAACATGATCGCGGCCTGCGGATCCAAGGCCCACCTCATGCGCCTCTCGCTGATGTACGCGGTCCTGTCGTCGGTCGCGCAGGGCCTGGCGTATGCGTTCGTGTACCCGCTGTTCTCGGCGCTCGTCGACGGGTCCGACGACGCGTGGGGCTACTTCATCGCCATCGCCGCACTCATCCTGCTCGACGCGCTCTTCCGTCTGGGCGAGTCCCGTACGAGCTGGCGGGTCTACATCGAGGTCTCCGACGAGACCCGGCAGAACCTCGGCGAGCAACTCAAGCGGATGCCGCTCGAGCAGCTCGCCCGACGTCAGACCGGTGATCTCAACACCGTCCTCACCGGCAACGTCAATGACGTCGTGTCGATCGCCGGGGGACTCTTCGCCGTCGTGATCAACACGATCGTGGCGCCCGTCGTCACGATCGTCGCCACGTTTTTCATCGACTGGCGGCTGGCTCTGGCGATGCTGGTCCTGTTCCCGATGGCGATCCCCTTCTACCGCATCATGCGAGCGCACGGGGCACGTGAGAACCGCATCTCGGCCGAAGCTCACGCCGATACGGCGTCGCACCTCGTCGAGTACACCCAGGGTCTCGCCGTGCTCCGGGCGACCCGTCAGGTCGGGCCGGAGTCCGAGCGGCTGCAGGCATCACTCGCCCGACTGCGCGAGGCGCAGACGAAGGGCCTCGAACTGGGCACGATGCCGGCGATCCTCATGTCGGCGATCGTCCAGCTCGGGATCCTCGCGATCACGGCGCTGGCGGTCTCCTTCGCCCTCGACGACGTCACGGCCGTCCCCGCGGTGCTCGCCATCATCGTCATCGCCGTGCGCTTCAGCGAGCCGTTGGCGATCTTCGCCAACCTCTCCCAGATGTTCGACTTCATGGAGGCGGCGCTCGACCGCATCAGTGAACTCATGGCGGTCGAGCCGCTGCCCACCGCCGAGGGTGGCGGCGACCCCGACGGCGCGCGTGTGGTGTTCAACGAGGTCACCTTCGCCTACGACCAGGGCGACGACGACGTCCTCCGGGGCGTGTCGCTCGAGGTCCCCGAGCGCAGCCTCACGGCACTCGTCGGCACGTCCGGGAGCGGCAAGACCACCGTGACGCGACTGCTGACCCGCTTCGCCGACCCGCAGAGTGGCTCGGTCATGATCGGCGGCGTCGACATCCGCACGATGAGTCAGCAGCAGCTCATGCAGCAGTTCTCGGTGGTCTTCCAGGACGTGTACCTGTTCGACGACTCGATTCGCGAGAACATCCGCATCGCCAAGGCCGACGCCACCGACGACGAGATCGAAGCGGCCGCGCGGGCGGCGAACTGCCACGACTTCATCTCTGCGCTCCCCAGCGGATACGACACCGGCGTCGGTGAGATCGGTGGGGCACTGTCGGGTGGAGAGCGCCAGCGGATCTCCATCGCGCGGGCGATCCTCAAGGACGCACCGATCGTGATCCTCGACGAGCCGACGTCGGCGCTCGACACCGAGAGCGAGGTCGCGGTCCAACGAGCGATCGACACCCTCGTCCGCGACAAGACGGTGATCGTGATCGCCCACCGGCTGTCGACCATCGTCGCGGCCGACAACATCATCGTGCTCGAGGCCGGTCAGATCGTCGAGCAGGGCGACCATCACGTTCTCCTGGCCCGTGACGGCCGGTACGCCGAGATGTGGAACGCCCAGCGAGCCGAGCGCCACTGGCAGATCTCCGGGGTCTGACCCGGCTCGCCAACCCGACGTCCCGTCGGCCCGAGCTGTCGTCAGCTGGCCGCGTCGGCGTCGCCGTGCGTGTGGGCGCGGTGTCCGTCGCGATCGAAGATCATGATCACCTCGGCCGGATCGTCGATCGCCGAGATCGCGTGGGGCGTCATCGTGGAGAACTGGGCCGCCTCGCCCTGCTCCACCACGATGTCGCGGTCGCCGAGTGCGAGTCGCACGCGACCCTCGAGGACGAAGAACCAGTCGTGGCCGGGGTGGACCCGCTGATCGGGCGCTTGTGAGGTCGGTTCGATCCGCTGCTTGAGCGCGATCGTGGACCCGGTCGGGCGGCTCAGTAGCCAGGTGGTCCGGTCGGGGGAGTGACTCGGCCGGGGACGGATGACCACGTCCTCGTCGTCACCGAGGTCGAGCAGTGCCTCGATGTCGATCTGGAGCGCCGAGGCCAACGGCAGCAGGACGTCGAGGCTGATCGTGCGCTTGCCGGTCTCGATCCGGCTGATCGTGGACGCGCTGAGGTGGGTGCGCGCCGCGAGGTCGTCGAGCGACAGACCCATCGACGAGCGGAGGCTCCGGAGCCGCGTCCGGACCACGTGCTCGATGTCGTCGAGACCGGCCGTCATCGGCTCGACGTGAGGGCCTCGGTCTTGCGGATCTCGCAAGACACTTCCCAGATCATGGGATCCACCGTAGCGTCGCCGCCATGAGCAGTTCGCACCTTCCCCCCATCCAGCGCCACTGCGACGTCCTCGTCGTCGGCGGCTCGGCCGCCGGACTCGCGGCGGCGCTCCAGATCGTGCGGCAGCGGCGGTCGGTCATCGTGGTCGATGCCGGCGAGCCCCGGAACGCACCAGCCACCGAGATGCACTCGTTCCTCGGCCGCGATGGCACACCACCCGGCGAACTCATCGACGCAGGGCGCGACGAGGTTCGTCGATACGGCGGCGAGGTCCTGTCGGGCCACGTGGTCCGGGTGGTGAGCGACGACGCCGGTTTCCGCGCCGACCTCACCGGCGGCCACTCGATCGTCGCCCGACGAGTCGTCGTCGCCACCGGTCTCGTCGATCGGCTGCCCGAGATCGAGGGTCTGGCCGAGCACTGGGGTCGCGACGTTCTCCACTGCCCCTTCTGCCACGGCTACGAGGTGCGCGACCGCCGGATCGTCCAGATCGTGACCCACCCGATGGGGTTGCACCCGTCGCCACTCTTCCGTCAGCTCACGAACCAGCTCACGATCGTGGTCCACGACCCGACGGATGTCGACGAGGCCCACCTCGACCTCCTCGAGGCCGGCGGGGTCGACGTCGTGAGGGACGGCCGGGTCGCTCGGGTCGTGGCCGACGCTCAGGGCGGCCTCGCCGGTGTGGAGTTCGACGACGGGCACGTCATCGACGCCGACGCCGTCGTGGTGCTGCCCCGGTTCCTGATCTCCTCGCAGCCGTTCGAGGAACTCGGTCTGCGGACCGTTCCGCACCAGACCGGGCTCGGCGACGTGATCGAGACCGACGAGTTCGGGGCGACCTCGGTGGCGGGGGTGTGGGCGGCGGGCAACGTCACCGACCCCAGCCAGCAGGTGCTGCAGGCCGCAGCCGAGGGCAGCCGTGTCGGCGGGTTGGTGGCGATCAGCCTCGCCCATGACGACCTCGCCGCCGGCGTTCGTGCCTCGTCGAACGAGACCGACTGGGATCGCCGGTACGGCGGGGACCGAGTGTGGAGCGGGAATCCGAACGGCGCGCTGGTCGCCGAGGTCGAGGGGATGACTCCGGGGTCGGTGCTCGATGTCGGCGCCGGCGAGGGAGGCGATGCGATCTGGCTCGCGGAACACGAGTGGACGGTCACCGCCGCCGACATCTCGACGGCCGGTCTCGCACGGGTCGCCGGCGAGGCCGAACGCCGTGGGCTCGACGTCCGGTGCCGCCATGTCGACGCGAACTCGATGGCGCCGTTCGATGGTGAGCGCTTCGACCTCGTGTCGGCTCACTACGCCTCCATCCCCCGCACCGCCGATGCCCGGGCGATCGATCATCTGGTCGACGCCGTCGCCCCCGGCGGCACCCTCCTCGTGGTCGGGCACGACCTCGAACCCATGCGCCGTCCGATCGATCCGCACGCCACCAGTCGGATCTTCGATCCCGACGCCTACGTGCGCGTCGACGACATCGAACACGTGCTGCGCGACGACGGCGGCTGGACGATCGACGTGTTCGAGACGCGTCCTCGACCGCCCGGGTCCGCCACCGCAGCGCACCACGCCGACGACGTCGTTCTGCGCGCGAGACGCCACCCTGTGTGACACTGCGGAGATTCCGGCGATCGGTGTAAGAAAACCGGTGGGTCGTTCGTCAGCCCAGGTGTCCGACGAACGAGGAGAGATCCATGAACGACTGCACCTGCCCCACCCCCTGCGCCTGCGAGCCGACCACCGGCGGTTGTTGCTGCGGAACCGACTGCGCCTGCGGCGCATCGTGCAGCTGCCAGCCCGCCTGCGGCTGCCCTCGCTCCTGAGCAGACCGTAGGCTGACCGAGTGACCCACGCCGCCGCTCGCCCCGAACGTCGCGCACCGCGCGACGTCGTGGCGGACGCGCTCCGCGACGAACGAGGGAACCTCGAGGCGTTCGTCGCTGCCCGCGTGCGGCGTGACGAGGTCGACGACATCCTCCAGCTCGCAGCGCTCCGGGCGATGGAACGAGCCGACGCGCTGGACGACCCCGGGCGGGTCGTGGCGTGGCTGTACCGGATCCATCGCAACCTCATCATCGACACGTATCGCCAGCGCGCCCGCGAGCAGCGCTACGACGAAGCGGTCGACGAGGTCCCCGACGGGGCCGCGGCCCCGGCCGTCGATCCCTGTGACTGCAGCGTTGCGCAGGCGAAGAGGCTCACGCCGAGTTACGCAGACATCCTGTCGCTGGTCGACTCCGACGGACTTCGCCTCACCGACGCTGCGAATCGGCTCCAGGTGACGGTCAACAACGCCACGGTGCGACTGCACCGAGCCCGCAAGGCGCTGCGCCAGGCGATGCTCGAGCACTGCGGGGTCAGCGACCCCGACGACTGCGCCGACTGTCGCTGCGTGTACGACGCCTGCTGCGCCGCCTGAATCGGTACGTTGCGCGACCTCCGTCGCCGGCCGGATCACCCGCCGGGCACGTCACCCGTCTGCGTTGAGGAGCGTCGCGACGTTCGCCGTGAGCCACGAGCTCGCGGCGGCGAGCTGGAGCCAGTCGCCCGCCGAGGAGAGTCCGTACACGAAGACGCTCGTGATCCAGCAGATGCTGGCCACGGTCTGGCCGAGCCACCCGACGCTCCGAGCCGTTGCCAGCCGCCCCCTCGGGACCGGCGGCGCGTCGGCGACCGACGTGTCGCCGCTCAGCACACGCACTCCTCACCGCAGCAGCTGAGATCGTCGAGGTACATCCCCCACATCCGGTAGACCTCGAGTTGCTCGGCCGGTTCGTCGAGGGAGGTCGCGATCGCCTTCGCCACCACCGCGAAGCGCTGTCGGTACTTGTAGATGAAGCAGAACGACTGGTTGCCGTGGCGAACGGCGGGCCCGGTCAGGAACAGGCCGGGCGTGGTGGTCGACTCGTCGTCGTCGCTGAGGAGCGGGAAGCCGTCCTGGCGTCGGTCGAACAGATGAGCGACCATCTGGTGGCTTCCCTCGAACCCGCCGGCGAACAGCGGCGGCACCGACGTCTCGAACTTCTGCCCGTCGGTCGAGGTGACCGTGTAGCCGCCGTCGGTCTTCCGGACGGCAGCGATCGGCGTGTTCGGATGGAGTTCGACCCGAGCGAGGAACTGGGCGTCGCTCATCCGCTCGAGTGAGTAGGTCGAGAGCGCCACGCTCGGGTCGCTCGTCTGGCTCACCCAGGGGCATCCGCTGTCGAAGAGGCGCACCCGGCAGCCGCGTGACGCGAGGTGGTAGGCCGCGTCGATGCCGCTCTCGTACCCGCCGATGATGACTCGTTCGTCGCCGGCGAGATCGCCGTAGCTCTCGACGGTCGCGGTGTGGCGACAGTGCTCGGCGCCGGCGACGCCGTCGAGTCGCGGGTACTGGAACTCACCCGCCGCCCAGACGAGGTGCTTCGCCCGCACGATCCCTTCGGCGAGGGTGAGATGGAACTCGCGGTCGACCTCGGCGACGTCGAGGACATCGGTGTTCTGGCAGATCTGGAGCTCGAAGAACTGTGCGACCAACCGGAGGTACGAGGCGTACTGGGCGCCGGTCGGGTGTTCCGTCTTGAGCGTGACGGCCGGTGACGTTCCGAGCGCGATCGCGTTCAGATCGAGCATGCCGATGGAGTTGGTCGGGAAGGACGGCGTGATGAAGCGGGTCTCGGCGGGCCACGACGAGAACGACGCTCCGACCGTGTCGCGGTCGAGGATCATCACGTCGTCGACGCCGGCGTGCTTGAGGGTCACCGCGAGCCCGACGCCCGCGGCGCCAGCCCCGATGATCACCACGTCGTGCAGAGGGGACATCGGCATCGAGTCGGTCATGAGGTCTCCTGGGCGGTCGCTGTCGGCCTTCGGCGATGATTCTCACCACCGTGAGAATCATTCTCGCCGAGGATACGGGGCCGGCCGAGGAGCGCCACGCCGACGCCGCCGACCGCATGTCACGGATACTCCGAGATGAGAGTGATTCTCGATACGTTGGTCGGCATGGCACGATCGACGGTGGTACGCGGCGGCGAGATCCTCGACGAGACCGGGCGGCGGCGAGCCGAGCTGCGCATCGCCGGCGACACGATCGTCGAGGTCGCAGCGTCGCTCGAACCGGAATCCGGGGACGAGGTCACCGACGCTCGTGGATGTGTCGTCGTGCCCGGTCTCGTCGACCTGCAAGCGCACCTCCGCGAGCCGGGGACGGGGCACGTCGACACGATCGAGACCGGAACGGCGGCAGCGGCCCAGGGTGGGTTCACGGCGGTGGTGTCGATGCCCAACACCACCCCGTGCATCGACGAGCCCGACCTCGTTCGCGAGGTGAACGAGATCGCCCGGCGGGCCGGACACTGCGACGTCATGTCGTCGGCCGCCATGAGCGTCGACCGAGCCGGCGATCGCCCGACCGACATCGAGGCGCTGTACGACGCGGGTGCTCGGCTCTTCACCGACGACGGGACCGCGGTCATGGACTCGGTGGTCGTCCGCCACGTGATGGAACAGGTCGCCGAACTGCCGGGTGCGTACGTCGGGCAGCATGCCGAAGACGAGTCGCTCATCGCCGGCGGACACATCAACGAGGGCCCGGTCTCGCGCGAACTCGGCATTCAGGGTCGACCCGCCGCCGCCGAGGTGATCGTCGTCGAGAGAGACCTGCGACTCGCCGAGGTCACCGGCGCCCGCTACCACGTCCTGCACGCCTCGTGTGCGGCCACGCTCGACGCCGTTGCGGCGGCTCGTGCGAGGGGCGTCGACGTCACGGTCGAGGTCACGCCACAGCACCTGGCGTTCACCGAGGAGTCGGTGCGGAGCGGCGACCCGTTGTTCAAGATGAACCCGCCGCTGCGTTCGGCCGACGACCGCGATGCGCTCCGGCACGCGCTCGCCTCCGGAGCGATCGATGCCATCGCCACCGATCACGCACCTCACCCCGACCATCGCAAGGACGTGTCGCTCGTCGATGCGGCACCGGGAATGACCGGGCTCGAGACCTCGCTGTCCGCGGCGATCACCGAGTTGGTCGAACCCGGACTGGCCTCTCTCGACGCCATCATCGCCGCCCTCACCTGGAAGCCGGCACGCATCGCCGGCCTCGATCGGTGGGGGCACGGCGGGCCCCTCGTGGTCGGGGCTCCCGCCAACGTCGCGATCATCGATCCGGCGGCCGAGTGGACCGTGCGAACCGACGAGCTCGCCACACGGTCGTCGAACAACCCCTTCCGCGGGCGC
>JBCCTP010000123.1:0-10716 GCA_039198505.1 Actinomycetota bacterium
CCGCGACATCGAGGGCGAGGACCCCATCGAGGTCGCGCGCCGAGAACTCGTCGAGGAGGCCGGACTGTCCGCCGGGTCGGTCGAGGTGCTCACCGAGATCCTGCCGTCGGCCGGCATGACCGACAGCGTCACCACGGTCTGCCTCGCCACCGACTGCACACCGGTGCCCCACGATCGCCACGGCCCCGAGGAAGACCACATGACCGTCGTCCACGTGTCGCTCGCCGATGCGGTCGACATGGTCGAGCGAGGTGAGATCCGCGACGCGAAATCGGTCGTGGGTCTCCTCCTCACCGAGCGTCGACTCCGCGCGGCCGACGGGGACCGGTGAGAGGGGCGAGGGCACCGTGACCGATCTCGCACACACCCGATCGTCGCGCAGCACACTCCCGCTCGACGTCGAGGAGTTCCTCGCCTGGCTCTGGTCCGAGAAGGGCCGGTCGGCCAACACCCTGTCGGCGTACCGATCCGATCTGCGTCGCTACGTCCACTGGCTCGCCGACCGTGGCCGCACCCACCTCGACGCCACGTCGGCCGACCTCACGGCCTTCGTCGCCGAGCGCCGCGCCGATGGCGCAGCCGCCAGCACCGTCGCCCGCCAACTCGCCTCGGTCCGGATGCTGCACCGCTATCTGGCGGTCGAAGGCCTCCGGGCCGACGACCCGTCCTCCGCGCTCGAGGGGGTCAAGGTGCCCAGTGGCTTGCCCAAGCCGCTCACGGAGACCCAGGTCACGGCGCTGATCGACGCGGTCACCGGTCATCGGCCCGTCGATCAACGCGATCGAGCGCTGCTCGAGCTCCTGTACGCCACCGGAGCACGGATCTCCGAAGCGGTCGGCCTGTCGCTCTCCGACCTCGACCTCGACGCCCGCCTGGTCCGACTCTTCGGCAAGGGAGCCAAGGAGCGCATCGTGCCGTTCGGGTCGTCGGCGGCGGGTGCCCTCGACGTGTGGTTGTCCGGAGCGGGTCGCCCGCGGATGGTGCCGACCCAGTGGCGTCGCCGCGACGACTCCGACGCCGTGTTCCTCAGCGTGCGCGGGAGCCGGCTCACACGACAGGCGGCGTGGCTCGTGGTCAAGAACTACGGCCGTCGCGCCGGGATCGGTGACGACCTGTCGCCGCACGTCCTGCGCCATTCGTGTGCCACCCACCTGCTCGACCACGGGGCCGACCTCCGCGTGGTCCAGGAGATGCTGGGCCACGCGTCGATCTCGACCACACAGGTGTACACGCGGGTCAGCCAGCAGCGCCTGTGGGACGTGTACCGCTCGGCGCACCCTCGGGCCACACTGTCCGAGTGAGCCAGCCGGTCCAGCTCCTCACCCAGCCGTGGCACCTCGCGCACCGGTTCGTGGTCTCCGTCCCGGGGCATCCACCGACCGTCGCCGACGAGATCTGGGCCGACGAACACCTGCTCCCGGGCGAACGTCGGCTGTGGACGCAGCTCGACAACCGGGATCGTCGCCACAGCGTGAAGGTCGCCCGGCGCTTCGTCGCCCGCCGACCCGAAGCGACCCGAGCGGAGATCGCCGGCGCGCTGCTGCACGACGTCGGCAAGATCGAGTGCCAGCTCGGCACGGTCGGTCGGGTCGTGGCCTCGGTCGTTGGTGGGCGCACCGAGCGCTTCCGCCTCTACCACGACCACGAGATGATCGGATCCCGGCTCGCCGCGGCGGCCGGTTCCGACCCCGCCACCGTCGAGCTGATCGCCGAGGAGGGGCCCGCCTACATCGACCTCAAGTGGTCGGACGGCGCCTGACCCGCCGCGCGTACCTCGGGGTCACGGTTCGAGCCGGAACCGCACTCGCCGGTTTCGCTTGCCCTTGTTCTCGATCTTGCCGATGCGGAACGTGGCGGACTGCGCCGTGTTGGTGAGGTGCGTGCCGCCGCACGCCTGACGGTCGAGTCCGTCGACGTCGATGAGCCGCAGTCGACCGTCGGGGGTCGGTGGGGGAGCGACCGACAGCGATCGGACCAGCCCGGGTCCGCCGGCCGCGTCGTCGACATCGACGTAGATCGCCTCGACGGCGAGCCCACGCGTGATCACGTCGTTGACGGGATCCTCGAGTGCGCGGAGCCGGTCGTTGTCGATCGCCGACAGGTCGAAGTCCATCCGTCCGGTTCCGTCGCCATTGATCTGCGCCCCGGTCACGAGCGATCCCTCGAACTCGTCGAACACGAACGCGTTGAGCACGTGACTCATCGTGTGGAGCGAGGCGACCCGCAACCGATGGTCGGCGTCGACGTGGACTTCGACCGCACCGTCGACCTCGACCGAGTCGTCGGCGAACACGTGCCACCAGCGATCCCCGTCGACCTCGACGTGGGCGACCTCGTGCCGACCCGATGCGGCGGCCACTGCCCCGACGTCGCTGACCTGGCCGCCGCCTCCGGGATGGAACGCCGATCGGTCGAGCACCACCGCGCCCGGTCGGGAGTCGACGACGACGGCGTCGTGGTCGTACAGGTCGGGGCGCTCGTGGCAGAGGTAGACGGCCATCCCCCGACCCTACGAACTCGACCCGGGAGCGGCTGCGACGCTCCCCACTACATTCGACCCGTGACCGCCCCCGACGCCTCGTCCGCACGACCGCGCAGCACCCATCAGGCGGTCGCCGATCCCCGGAACGCCGACGTCCAGGTCTGGATCAACGGTGAGTTCTTCCATCGCGACGAGGCCCGGATCTCGGTCTTCGACAGCGCGTTCCTCGTCGGCGACGGCATCTGGGAGGGCATCCGGCTGCACCGCGGCGAGTTCGCGTTCCTCGACCGACACCTCGACCGACTGTGGGCCGCATCACGTGCGGTCGACATCGACATCGGAAGCCGCGCCGAACTCACCGCTGCGCTGCGGGCGACGGTCGACCGCAACGGGATGATCGACGACGTCCATGTCCGCCTCATGATCACCCGCGGCACGAAGTCGACGCCGTCCCAACACCCGTCGAACGTCGTCGGCGGGCCGAACGTGGTGATCATCGCCGAGCACAAGCGTGCGGACCCGCACGTGACCCAACACGGCATCAGCCTCTTCACCGCGACCGTGCGGCGACCACCTCCGGACGTCCTCGACCAGCAGCTCAACTGCCACTCGAAGCTCCACGAGGTGATCGCACTGATCCAGGCGGTGGGTGCGGGAGCGGACGAGGCGTTGATGCTCGATCCGCACGGCGCCGTCGCGACGTGCAACGCGACGAACTTCTTCATCGTGCGACGCGGCGAACTGTGGACGTCGACGGGGTTCCACAACCTCGGCGGGATCACCCGAGGCGTGGTCATCGAGGTCGCACGGGAGGCGGGACTCGTGGTCGCCGAGCGCGACTTCTCGCTGACCGATGTCTACGCCTCGGACGAGATCTTCGTCACCGGCACGTTCGGCGGCCTCACGCCGGTGCGCTCGGTCGACGGCCGCACCGTGACCGACGGGATCGGCCCGATCACGGCCGAGCTGACCACCCGGTACCACGCAGCGGTCGAGGCCGACGTGGCCGCAGCGGTCGCCGCCCGCACCACCTCGGCGGGGCCGTCGACGTGACGATGCCGGGCACCGTGCGCATCAACGTGTGGTCGAGTCCCCGCAACCTGTCGACGGCGATGATGTACGCGTGGCGCGAGCGAGCCGACACCGTCGTGTTCGACGAGCCGCTCTATGCGCACTACCTCCGCACGACCGGTGTCGAGCACCCGGGCCGCGACGCCGTGCTGGCCTCGCAAGAGCCTGACGGCGAGGCGGTGGTCCGCGATCTGATCCTCGCCGAGCACGCTGCGCCGGTCGTGTTCTTCAAGCAGATGGCCAAGCACCTCGTCGGCCTCGATCGCGGGTTCCTCGGCGAGTGCCACAACGTCCTGCTCACCCGCGACCCTCACGACATGTTGACGTCGTTCCAAGCCCAGGTGCCCGACGCCGACGCGTCGGAGACCGGGTTCGCCGAGCTCGTCGAGATCCTCGAGTCGGTGCTCGCCACCGGGCAGCAGCCGATCGTCGTCGAATCGCAGCGCCTCCTCCGGAACCCCGAGCGTGTGCTGACCCGACTCTGCGAGCGCCTCGACCTCGCGCCCGATCCGTCGATGCTGTCGTGGCCGGCAGGGCCCAAGCCCGAGGACGGCGTGTGGGCCGAGTACTGGTACGACAGCGTGCACCGGTCGACCGGGTGGCAGCCGTCTCGGGCGAAAGACGTCGAGCTCCTCCCGTCGCTCGAACCGGTCCTCGCCGAGGTCACCCCGCTCTACGAGCACCTGCTCCCGTTCGCGATCTCACCCGACTGACGCCCGGCCGGCCGACCACCCGGCGTCGCCTCCGGACTCACATCCAGCGTCTCGGGATCGCGACCACGACGCGGTACGAACCCGAGACGGTCACCGGCCCGAACGAACGCGAGTCGACGGCCGCGACCTCACGGTTGTCGCTGCTGACGGTCAGGCGATCGCCGTCGACCCGTTCGACGCGCTTCACGAGCCAGAAGCCGGGCCGCTCGGGGTGCTCGACACACCGCAGCTCACCCCGCCGGACCCTCGGCCAGCGAAGGCCGATGAGGCCCTGACCGTCGACCAGGGTGGGCTCCATCGAGCGGTCGGCGACGACGAAGCGGCGGATCGGCCATCGCCGTCGCCGCACGGACGGGTCGACCCCAGGTGACATCGGTCGACGCTCTGGGCGCTCCGTCACCGGTTCAGTGTAGGTTTCGGCGCGACCCCGTCGGGAAGCTCCCGGAGGCGTCGATCCGTCACTCCCACCCAGCACTCAGGAGACATCAATGTTCGGCAAGTTCTTCTCCTCCGCCACCACCGCACACGCCCACTGCGACCTCTACTGCGGCGTCTACGACCCCGCCGAAGCCAAGATCGCTGCGCTCTCGTGCGTGAAGACCTGCAACAAGTACGCCGAGTCCGACGACGAGGTCTTCCGGTCCCGCTGCATCTCGGTGAAGGAGCAGCAGGCCGAGAACGCCAAGCACCACCTGATGGTGCTCTGGGCCGACTTCTTCGTGCCGGCGCACTTCGAGGAGTTCCCGCAGCTCCACGAGCTGTTCTGGAAGGCCGTCCACCAGGGCGGCGAGGCCAAGAAGTCAATGGATCCGGCCGTGAGCCAGCAGCTCGTCGACTACATCGACGAGATCGGCGAGATCTTCTGGAAGACCGAGAAGGCGCAGGGCATGGGCGTCTACCCACCCAGCTGATTCGGTCCAGGTTCGCCGCTCGCGGCGTTGGCCGAGCTCCGAAACCGTCGGTGCGTCCGTCGCATCGGCGGTTTCGCCGTTTTCGTGGGCGACCGCGTCCGACCGTCGTTGTCTAACGTCTCCTCCGTGTCCGAGGGGGTGGAACAGGTCGACGTCGAGCCGTCGACACGACAGCGGATCCTCGACGCGGCCGTGCACTGCTTCGCGCACACCGGGTACAGCGCGACGTCGCTGAACGACGTCGCCGCCGAGGTGGGCATCCGCCGACAGAGTCTGCTGCACCACTTTCCCTCGAAGGAGACCCTCTACGAGGAGGTCTTCGAGCAGCTGCTGTCCGATTGGTTCTCGCGCCTCGCCGACGCGATCTCGGTCCAGGCGATCGGGCTGGCGAAGGTCGAGGCGGTGCTCTCGGCCGGGTTCGGCTTCTTCGCCGACAACCCGGCCTACGTCACCCTGATGCGTCGCGAGGCGATCGACGGGGGCAGTCACCTCGCCATCGACCTCGCGGCGACGCTTCGGCCGCTGTTCGACGGAGCCGTCGACTACTTCGAGCGCGGCATGGCGTCGGGCGTGTTCCGCCAACAGGACGCCGCCCAGTTGGTCATCACCGGCTACGGAGCGCTGCTCAGCTACTTCTCCGACGCCACGTTCATCGAAGGGCTCGTCGACGGCCCCGCGCTCGACGACGCTGCGCTCGACCGGCGACTGACCCACGTGCTCGACATCTTCCGCGCCGCTCTGGTCGATCCCGATGCTCGGGCCGACGACCTGGCCGCCATCTGACCGACCCGACAGGGGGACCCCCGCCATGACCGACTTCGATCCCGCGCGCGCCGAGCGCTTCACCCCCGTCGACGAGGCGGTGGTCGAGAGGTGGAGGGGCATCTCACGGCCGGGCGACGGCATGTTCCCGTCGCTGCTCGGACTCGAGGTGGTCGACGTCCGCACCGACTACTGCCGGATGCGTCTCCCGTTCCGCGACGAGCTCCTCCAGGCCGGGGGAGTGGTGCACGGAGGCGTCATGGCATCGCTGCTCGATGCGGTCGTGGTCCCGGCCGTCGGCGCGGGGCTCGGGCGCGACGCCGTGTTCTCGACGGTCGACCTCCACGTCCAGTACCTGCGCGCCATGTTCGGCGGCGACCGAGCGGAGGACGCCGTGGCCGAGGGCTGGGTGATCCGCCGCGGGCGACGCACCGTCTTCTGCGAGAGCGAGATGTTCGCCGCGACGACCGGCCGGCTCGTCGCCAAGTCGGTCCTCACCTACGCGGTGTCCGATCCCGGCACGGTCTCCGATCCCGGCGCCTGATTGACCGGGCCGCCGGAGGGCGCGCTTGTACCGTGGCGTCCGTGACGACGAGCGGGACCCTCAGCGAACGTGAATCCAAGGCGCTCCTGAGCGGATATGGCGTCCCCATCGCCGCCGAACGCTTCGTCGACACCACCACCGCCGCCGGAGACGCGGCCGAAGACCTCGGCTTCCCCGTCGTGGTCAAGCTCAACGGCGATCGGATCGCCCACAAGACCGAACGCGGCCTCGTGCGCCTGCGGCTGGGAGACCGCTCGGCGGTCGAGACCGCCGCTGCCGAGCTGCTCGCCGCCGCCCGTCCCGACGACGGCGACGTCGACCTGCTTCTCGCGCCGATGATCTCCGGCAACCGCGAACTCATCGCGGGCGTGGTCCGCGACCACCAGTTCGGGGCGATGGTCATGCTCGGCGTGGGTGGGATCCTCGCCGAAGCGGTCGCCGACGTCGTGTTCCGTCCGGCTCCGCTCGACCCGACCACCGCCCGGGAGATGATCGGCGATCTGCGGACCCAGACCCTCCTCGGTGCGTTCCGCGGAGAGGCGGCGGTCGACCTCGATGCGCTGTGCGAGCTGCTCGTCGGTCTGGGCACTCTCGCCTCCGAGCGAGACGACGTGGCGAGCGTCGACATCAACCCGGTCATCGTCACCGCCGACGGAGGTCTCGTCGCTGTCGACGGACTCGTCGAACTCGGCGAGCCCCACGCCCCGCCCGCCACGCTGCGCCCGCGTCCCAGTGACGATCACTTCCGAGCGCTCTTCGAGCCGCGCGGCGTGGTCGTCACGGGTGCGTCCACTCACCCGGGCAAGTTCGGTTTCGTGTCGCTCCACAACCTTCTCGCGAGCGGCTACGAGGGCGCCGTGCACGCCACCAACCTCAAGGGCGAGGAGGTGCTCGGCATCACCACCGTGCCCGACATGGCCGACCTTCCCGACGGGGAGATCGACCTCGCGTTCGTGTGCACACCGGCGTCCACCAACCCCGACCTCCTGCGCGCATGCGCCGAGAAGGGGATCAAGGCGGCGTTCCTCACCTCGGCCGGATACGGCGAGGCCGGCGACGAGGGCCGCCGGGCACAGCAGGACCTCGTGGCGCTCGCCGACGAGCTCGACATCCTGCTCGCCGGACCCAACGGTCAAGGCGTCGTGTCGACCCCGGTCGACCTGTGCGCCCAGATCGTCGCCCCGTTTCCCCCGGCCGGCCGCATCGGCGTGGCCAGCCAGAGCGGCAACTTCGTGTCGAGCTTCATGAACCACGCGCGCTCGACCGGCGTCGGGATCAGTCGCGCCGTCTCCGCGGGCAACGCCGCCGCCGTCGGCGTGGCCGACTACCTCGACTTCTACGCCGACGACCCCGCCACCGCGGTCGGACTCGCCTACCTCGAGGGCATCACCGACGGCCGGGGGCTGATGGACCGTCTCGCCGACGCCGCCAGCCGAAAGCCGCTGGTGATCGTGAAGGGCGGGGCCACCGAGGGCGGCGCTCAAGCGGCCGCCTCGCACACCGGAGCGCTGGCGGCCGACGACAAGGTGTTCGACGGTGCGTGTCGCGCCGCGGGGATCACCCGCGCCTCGTCGATCGAGGAGGCGTTCGAGGCCGCCGCCACCTTCGCCACGCAACCGCTCCCCCCCGGTCCGAACGTGATCGTGCTCACCACCGTGGGCGGCTGGGGCGTGGTCACCGCCGATGCGATCACCCGCGACCCGAGGTTGAACCTCCTCGATCTGCCCGCCGACCTCGAAGCCCAGATCGACGAGAAGCTTCCGCCGCGCTGGAGCCGCAACAACCCGATCGACTGCGCCGGCGGCGAGACCCGCGACACGATCCCCGAGATCATGGAGATGGTCGCCCGCCACCCCGATGTGCACTCGATCGTGTACCTCGGTCTCGGAATCCAGTCGAACCAGGCGGCGATGATGCGCGACGGCCGCTTCTACCCCGACCACGGACTCGAGCGCATCGTCGACTACCACGAGCGCCAGGACACCCGGTTCGCCGAGGCGGCCGCAGAACTCAGCGAGGCCACCGGCAAGCCGATCCTCACCGCCACCGAGCTCGCCGCCACCGCACCCGACAACGCCGGTCCCGCAGCGGTGCGTCGAACGGGGCGGCTGTGCTACCCCAGCGGCGAACGTGCGGTCGCCGCGCTCGGCCATCTCGTGCGGCACGTCGAGTTCCGGCGGAACCGCGGCTCGTGACCGATCCCGGTCGACCGGCACCACCTCGCCGCACCGACGACGCGGGTCGAGGCGGCCCTCCGCCCGGCCGACGACCAAGCGGCCCGCCCGGCCGACCCGGCCCACCGAGACGTCGTCGAGGACCCGGTCCGGGCGCGATCGTCGTGCTGCTCCTCGTGGCGATCATCCCGGCGCTCGCGCTGCTCTGGCTGTTCCGATGGTCCGACGATCAGATCGTGGACGACGCCGACGTGATCCCGCCGCCGTCGTCGACGTTGGTCGCCCCGCCTCCGGCGCCCGACCCGTTGGTCGATCCGATGCTCAGCTATCGCCGACTCCCGGTGCCGATTTCACTCGACCTCAACGTCGCTCAGTTCGTCACCGACGTCACCCCGTTCATCGGCACACTCAATGCGCAGAGCTGCGTCGCCATCTCGGTCGACGGACAGCTCGTCGGCGAGCAGAACCTCGACCTCCCGGTGCTGCCGGCGAGCAACATGAAGGTCGTGGTCGCCGCCGTGGCGCTCGAGACGCTCGGTCCCGAGTTCCGGTACACGACCCGCGTCACGTCGTCGGCGAGCCCCGACGCCGGCGGCGCGGTCGCCGACCTCGTCCTCGTGGGCGGTGGCGATCCACTCCTGTCGTCGGACTGGTACCCGACCTCCGGTCTCGAGCGACGGCCCGTGTTCGGCCACACGTCCCTCGACACGCTCGCCGATCAGGTCGTTGCCGCCGGGGTGTCGAGGGTGACCGGATCGGTGCTCGGACTCGGCGACCGGTACGACGACGAATTCGTCGCCCCCGGCTGGGGTCCGGGTGTGGCGGGCCTCGACGCGGGCCCGTACGACGCGCTGCTCGTCAACGACGCCCGAGTCCTGGGTGAGGACCCGCGGGCGTCCGATCCCAACGCCGGCGCGGCCCGCGAGTTCGCTCGCCTCCTGACCGAGCGGGGTGTGTCGATCGAGGGGGGCGCGAGCTCGGCACTCGAGATGCCCGCCGGAGCCGACGCGGTCGAACTCGCCTCGATCCAGTCGGTGCCCCTGCCACAGGTTCTCGACGAGATGCTGCTCAACAGCGACAACAACACCGCCGAGTTGATGCTGAAGGAGATCGGCCTCGCAGCGAGTGGTGACGCCGAGGGCACGCGCCAGGCCGGCATCGACGCCGTGGTCGCCGCACTCGGTTCCTGGGACATCGACACGACCGGGCTGCAGATCGACGACGGGTCGGGCCTGTCCCTCGCCAACCGACTCACCTGCCGCGCGCTGGTCGATGTGCTCGCCCGCTACCCGGCCGACGGACCCATCGGCGCCGGCCTGCCCGTCGCCGGCGAGACCGGGGCGCTGTCCGACGTGTTCGTCGGGCATCCGGTCGAGGGACGCCTCACCGGGAAGACGGGCACACTCAACAATCCGCCGTTCAACGCCGATCCGCCGGCCGTGAAGGCGCTCGCCGGGTACGTGCCGGTCGACGGCGGCTCCGCGGTCGAGTACGCCCTCGTGCTCAACGGACCCACCATCTCCGACCAGAGCGAGTACCTGCCGGTCTGGGACGACCTCGCCGACGTGCTCGCGACGTACCCATCCGGCCCGACCCCCGCCCAGCTCGCGCCGAGGTGACCATGGCGGGAACGCGTCACCACGGACCTCGCGGCGGGACGGCGGGCCACGACACCGAGGAGACCGACGCGCCCGACGAGCGGATCGAGTTGGTCGCCGAACCGATCCGCTACCGCCGAACCCCGCTCGCGGCGCTGCTCGTCGTCGCGCTCCTCCCGGCCATCGGGCTGTACGTCCTCACCCGGTGGGCCGATGGTCGAGCCGACGAGTACGAGGCGAGCCGAGATGCACTCGCCGCGGCCGAACGACGTGCGCCCGATCCCGGCCTGCTCGAACCCGACCTCGAGGGTTCCATCGACGATGCCCTCACCGGCGCACCGACACCCGGCGACGGCGACGGTACGAGCATCGACGGCGAGCCGGTCGACGTGAACGCCGGCTCCGCGCTCCTCGACACACGCGTGTTCGACTACCGACGGGCTCCCGATGCGATCGCCACG
>JBCCTP010000124.1:0-10712 GCA_039198505.1 Actinomycetota bacterium
GCTTCTGGCACGGGCGCAGGCGGACAGTGTCCTCTTTCGCCCAGGTCGGGCGTCACCGGAGCGGCGTCAGGCGGAGACGCTGATCAGGGAGTGGTCGGAGTTGTTCGTCGGGAGCGGGCCCTGATCGGTGGCGACGACGATGTCCTCGAGCCGCATGCCCCACTTGCCGGGCACGTAGATCCCGGGCTCGACGCTGAACGCGTGCCCGTGCTCGAGCTTCTCGTCGTTGCCCTCGACGATGTACGGGTCCTCGTGTTCCTCGAGGCCGATGCCGTGACCGGTGCGATGGATGAAGTACTCACCGAACCCGGCATCGGCGATGACCGACCGAGCGGCACGATCGACGTCCTGGCAGGGGGTGCCGACGGTCGCAGCCGCCACGGCCGTTCGCTGCGCCTCATGGAGAACGGCGTAGGCCTCGGCGACGTCCGACGGGATCTCGCCGGTCACGACGCATCGGGTCGTGTCGGAGCAGTAGCCGTCCATCGTCCCGCCGAAGTCACACAGCACGATCTCGTCCTCGCCGATGACCCGGTCGGACGCGTGATGGTGCGGGCTCGCTGCGTTCTCCCCCGCTGCGACGATGGCGAAGTTGACCTTCTGGTGGCCCTCCTCGACGATCCGCTCGCCGAGGTGGCGCGACACGTCGGCCTCGGTCCGACCGACCAGTGGGATCTCTCCCCTCTGCAGCTCGCCGGCGATCGTGTCGACCGCGGCGCCGGCCGCCCTCAACGCGGCGATCTCGGCGTCGTCCTTCACCTTGCGGAGTGCGCCCACGACGTCGACGGCTCGTGAGTAGGTCGCGCCAGGGACTTGCGGGAGCAACTCGACGAGGAACCGCGCCCACATCTGATCGCCCACGGCGATGCGCTTCGCACCCGATGCGAGGCCGGCGACGATGGCGGTCGGGTCGTCGGTCTCTCCCCACGGGACGAGGTCGAACACCCCCGGTTGCTCGGTCACGCGGGCGGCTTCGAGGCCGGGGATGAGGAGCGAGGCGTCACCGTCGCGGGGACCGACGAGCGCGGTGAGCCGCTCGAGCGGCATCGCCGTGTAGCCCGTGAGATACGGCAGATCGTGGCCGACGGACACCAGCACCACGTCGACGTCGTGCTCGGCCATGGCCGACCGGACCCGGGCTAGTCGATCGAGGTAGACGGACGTGTCGAGGGCCGAGCTGCTCACCTGGTCGAGTGTATTGACGGTCGGGAGCCGGTCGCTTCGCTCAGCGAGGCGGTACGGCGGGTGTCCACTGTCCGCACGAGCCTCCTGCGAACGACAGGTCCTCGCAGATGGTGTCGCGATCGATCCGCCAGCGACCCTCGATGAGCAGGGCGTGGCCGAAGCGGGCGAACCCGAGATCGGAGTCGGACAGCAGGTCGTACGCGAACCACGCCTCGCTCGACGATACGAAAACGACCTCACCGACCGCGACGCCGACGCCGCGGGCGTCGAAGTCGAACGCGCCCGTGACCTGCTCCCACGCGTCGGCCACGCCGGTCGGGTCGTCGACGAGATCGAGTTCGTCGGACATCGGCACCTCGTCGTCGTACAGGGCCGTCATCGCCGCGACGATCTCGGCGGAGGCGGCGTCGGGCACGTCGGGCTTGTCGCCGCCGGGTTCGGGAAGCCGAGGCGCCCAGCACGGCACGACCGGGTTGCACGCCGTCGACTCCCACCACGCCTGGGAGTGCTGGTCGAACAGTCGGAGCATGCGCTCCCACTCGTCTCGCGGGACGGCCAGCACCTCGTTCGCCTCGGGACCGCCCGAGCAGGGGCTCCCGGCCAGCGAGAGGTCCTGGCACAGGGTCGCCCGGCTGATTCGCCACGTGCCGTCATCCGAGAGTCCGGCGGCGCCCAGCCGTCCGCTGAAGGTGCCGCTCGACGTCTGGATCGTGTACCGGAAGAGCGCCTCCGCGGCGCTCGTGAAGATCAACTCGTCGATCGTGTACTCGGCACTTCGGGCGGCATCGGCGAGGGATCCGTTCAATGCGCCGTCGAGCGCCTCGGCGACACCGGTCGCATCGTCGAGGAGGTCGATGAGCTTGTCGTCGCCCGGCTGGTCCTGATCGACGAGCAGTGCATGACGTTCCCGGATCTCCTGCTCGGCGGCGGCGGGGTCCGGCGGCGGATCGCCAGCGGCCGGGAGTTCGGTTCCCGGGTACGCCGGGGGTCCGCACGGATCACCCGGCTCGGGGTATGCGGGCGAGGGACCGTAGGGATCGACGTCGAACGTCGAACCATCGGCGAGCCGCACCACCATCGGCGTGACGTCGGGCTCGCCCTCCCACATCGCCGCGACGAGGGTCGCTCCCCACCCCTCGCTCGGGACGATCGGATCCATCCCGGGTCCGGCGACCTGGATGACGTCGGCGCCCGCGCGGACGAGAAGCAGCTCTCGCTCGGCTCCCATCGCCCAGCCCCGCCAGATCGACACCTCGGCCGGTGTCGGCTCGGAGAGGTGGAACGCCTGCCACCGCGAGGCCACACCCCACCCGAGCGAGCGGACGTCGGGCCCATCGGGTGATCCGACGAGAACCGCATGTCCGCTGAGGCAGTCGGCTCTCGACCCGGTCGGTGACGTCCACTCGACGTCGAAGAAGTCGCCGTACGGACGGTCACCGACGCGGATCTCGATCGGGGCGTCGACACCGTCGTCGAGTCGGGCGATCAGCGACGTGCGGTCGAGGTACTCGTCGGCCGGATCGGGGCCGAGCGGGACGGTGGGAGGCGGCGCGGGCAGGTCGGTGGCCGGAGGCGTCGGCTCGTCGACCGAGGGGCTCGAGGACGGGGCGTTCGCCTCGTCGTCGCCGGCATCGGGAGACGTGGTGGCGTCGTCGACGTCACCTGCGTCGCCGGAGTCGTCGGACTCATCCGAGTCCTCGGAGTCCTCCGATGGTGGAACGGTCGGCAACGTTGCGGCCTCGTCGCCCGGGCCGTCGGAGTCCTGCGCATCGTCTCGGGCGACGACGGACACGATGCCCGCCGTCCCCACGGCGGCGACGACGGCGAGTCCGGCCCACAGCGGCCACGAGCGTCGCCGTCTCCGCTCCGGCGCGTCGATCGGGTCGACCGGATCACTCTCGATCGTGTCCGCCATGTGACGACAGTAACAACGACTCGGAGCCGTGCGACAGGGTCCTTCGACCGTGCCGAACGGTCACACGCCGAGCGCGTCGAGCGCCCGGCTCACGCCGCCGGCGTAGCCACCGCCGAACTTGATGGCGTGCACCACGAGTGGTGCGAGCTGATGGAGCGGCACCCGTGCCTGCCATCCGTCGGCCAAGGCGAACTCGTCGTGGTACGCCCGGTGCGCGTCTTCCCCGAACCCGCCGAACAGACGCATCATCGCGAGGTCGAACTCACGGTGTCCGCCATGGGCCGCCGGGTCGATGATCCACGATCGGCCGTCGACGTCGATCAGCCGATTGCCGGCCCACAGATCGCCGTGGAGTCGAGCAGCCGGTTCGCCCGCAGCAGCGCCGCCGAGGTCGACGAGGCGATCCGCAACTCGCTCCAGCCTCCCGACGTCGCTCGCCGGGAGCGCCGACGCGTCGCCTGCGAGTCGAGCGAGAGGTCGAAGACGGTTGTCGGCGTAGAAGTCGGCCCAGGTGTCGGTCGGCTCGTTCGGGAGCCGACGACTACCGGTCGTGCGGCGGTCCTCACGACCGAACGAGGATGCGCCCGCACCGTGGAGCCGGGCGAGCGAGCGCCCGAACTCGGCCTCCGATGTGGAGTCACCGGCCGGGCCGCCACCCTCCTCGATCCAGGCGAGAGCGAGCAACCGTTCGCCGACGGCGAGCACCTCGGGAACCGGGATCGCACCGGCCTCGCGCAACCAACGCAGACCCCGAGCCTCGGTGTCGAAGAACTCGGGCGGTGGATCGGCATGGGTCTTGGCGAACACGGTCCGCCCGTCGGCCAGCTCGCAGCGGAACGAGATCGCCACGTCGCCACCTCCGAGACGCGCCATCGACACGACCTGCACATCGAGTGACTCGGCCAGTCCGGACGCCACGACCTCACGGGGTTCGAGCGGGCGTCCCGAGTCGGCCATCAGCGGAGTCTGGCCGAGCGAGTCGCCAGCCGTGGGGTTGACCCCACCCTCGATTCGTGGGCGGGCTCCGCTGCATTCCGCTCCTCCGATCGTCACGATCGAGACATGACCGTCCTTCTCTGGCTCATCCTCCTCGTGCTCGCCTGGCCCCTCGCTCTTCTCGCTCTCCTGCTGTACCCGCTCGCCTGGCTGATCGTGCTGCCGTTCCGCATCGTCGGCATCTCGGTGGCCGGCGTCCTCGAGACCCTCAAGGCAGCCGTCATGCTCCCGGCTCGTCTGCTGGGTGGACGGCCGAACCGATGACGAGCGTCACGCCGCACCCGCAGGAATCCGTCGATCACGTGACCTCTCACACAACGCACCCGAAACAACCGGAACGACCGCAGACGCGAACGGGGTCCATCGTTAGGTTGACGCACATGAACACGAGCGATGCCACCACCGGCGATCTCGACGCGGACCGGATCGACCTCTACTGGCGTCCGGGGTGTGGCTTCTGCATGATGCTGCGCCGCAATCTCGACCAGCTGGGGGTCGAGCGCGTCGAGCACGACATCTGGTCCGAACCCGGGGCGGCGGAGATCGTTCGTTCGCATGCCAACGGCAACGAGACCGTGCCGACCGTCGTCGTGGGTGGCGTGGGAATGGTCAACCCCTCGGCCCGAGATCTCACCACGTTCCTCGCCGATCGGGCCCCGCACCTGCTCCCCGACGGATTCGAGCCGAAGCCGGAGCGATCGTTGAGCGCCGCGTTCAACCGACTCTTCCGCTGACCGGCCCAGCACCGCGAATCCCCTCGACGACGGCCTGACACCCGACGGGCACCCGGAAGTAGGGTCGTCAGCATGAGTGACTCGAAGTTCGAGGGGACCGAGATCGTCGACTCGGTGCTCGACCTGATCGGCGAGACGCCGATCGTCAACCTCAGGAAGGTCACGGCCGACCGCGGCATCAACTGCGGCCTCGTGATGAAGCACGAGGTGACCAACCCGGGTGGCTCCTCGAAGGACCGCCCCGCCCTCGAGATGATCCTCGCCGCCGAGGCGAGCGGTGAACTCCAACCGGGCGGAACCATCGTCGAACCCACGTCCGGCAACACCGGCGTCGGTCTCGCCATCGTCGCTGCGCAGCGTGGCTACGACTGTGTGTTCGTCATGACCGACAAGGTCGGCAAGGAGAAGGTCGACCTGCTGCGGGCCTACGGCGCCGAGGTCGTCGTCTGCCCCGTCGCCGTCGAACCCGACGATCCGCAGAGCTACTACTCGGTCGCGGCGCGGCTCACCGAGGAGCGCAACGCGTTCCGGCCCAACCAGTACCAGAACCCCCACAACCCGGTCGCGCACGTGAAGACCACGGGCCCCGAGGTGTGGCGCCAGACGGCCGGTCGCATCACCCACTTCGTCGCCGGCGCCGGCACGTGCGGATCGATCACCGGGACCGGTCGGTTCCTCAAGGAGCAGAACCCCGACATCCAGCTGGTGGTCGCCGACCCCGAGGGCTCCGTGTTCTCGGGCGGCTCGGGGCGCCCGTACCTCGTCGAGGGAGTGGGTGAGGACTTCTTCCCCGCGGCCTACGACCAGGAGTTGTGGGACACGGTCATCCCGATCAGTGACGAGGAGAGCTTCCTCACCGCGCGGTACGTCACCGAGACCGAGGGCATTCTCATCGGAGGGTCGGGCGGCACGGCGGTGGCAGCCGCCCTGCGCGTCGCCGAGTCGGCGGACCCCGACGCTCTCATCGTCGTGTTCAACCCCGACTCGGGTCGCGGCTACCTCTCGACCGTCTTCAACGAGAAGTGGATGGCCAACTTCGGCTTCCTCAAGGAGTGCGACCAGTGCGTCGGCGCGGTCCTCGACACCCGCAACGTGTCGATGGAGAGCCTGCTCTACGTCAATCCCCACCAGCCGGTGTCCGACGCGATCGAGATGATGCGTGCCAACGGGGTGAGCCAGCTGCCGGTGTGCAAGAACACGCCGCCGTTCGCCGCCGCAGAGGTCTCGGGCGCGGTCGACGAGCTCGAGCTCATGGAGGCCATCCACCGCGACCCCGGAGTCATGGCGACCGAGGTCGAGAAGATCATGGGACCCAAGCTGCCCACCATCGGCGTCGGACAGAAGGTCGAACTCGCCGTCGAGATGCTCGAGAACGCACCGGCGCTGCTCGTGCTGTCGGGCGGACGCCCGCTCAGCGTGCTCACCCGCACCGACGTGCTGTCGTACTTCACCGCCATCGCCGAAGCGGCCGGCGCCTGATGGGCGACCTCGACGCCGAGCACGAGTTCGCCGGCTTCTCCACCCGCGCCATTCACGCCGGGCAGGACCCCGACCCCACCACGGGCGCCGTCGTCACGCCGATCTCGCTGGCCACCACGTTCCAGCAGGACGCGGTCGGCGAGCACAAGGGCTTCGAGTACTCGCGGTCGGGCAACCCCACGCGCAGCGCGGTCGAGGCGCAGATCGCGTCTCTCGAAGAGGCGCGGCATGGTCTCGCCTTCGCGAGCGGACTCGCCGCAGAGGACAACATCCTGCGCCTCTTGCAGCCCGGAGCGGGGGTCGTGGCCCGCGACAAGCGCCGGATCCTCCTCGGCAACGACGCGTACGGCGGCACGTTCCGCCTCATCGCGAAGCTCTGGGAGCCGCTCGGCTCACCGTGGACCGCCGTCGACCTCACCGACCTCGACGCGCTGCGGGAGAACTGGCCCGACGACACGGCGATGGTGTGGCTCGAGACACCGACCAACCCGCTGCTGACGTGCTTCGACATCGAGGCGATCGCGGGCATCGCACACGAGCGCGGTGCGATCCTCGTCGCCGACAACACGTTCGCCACGCCGTATCTCCAGCAGCCGCTCACGCTCGGTGCCGACCTCGTGGTGCACTCGGCCACCAAGTACCTCGGCGGCCACTCCGACGTGGTCGGCGGATTCGTGGCGGCGAACGACGACGAGATGGCAGAGCGGATCCGCTTCACCCAGAACGCCGCCGGAGCGGTTCCCGCCCCGTTCGACTGCTACCTCGTGCTGCGCGGCGTCAAGACCCTTGCGGTGCGGATGCAGCGACACTGCGAGAACGCCCGAGCGGTCGTCGACCTGTTGCTCGGACATCCGGCGGTCGAGCAGGTGCTCTACCCGCAGTTGCCCGACCATCCCGGCCACGCGGCCGCGGCGAAGCAGATGCGCGACTTCGGCGGCATGGTGTCGTTCCGGCTGTCCGGTGGTCGCGATGCGGCGATGAAGGTCAGCGAGTCGACGAAGCTCTTCACGCTCGCAGAGTCGCTGGGAGCGGTCGAGAGCCTCATCGAGCATCCGGGCGCCATGACCCACATGTCGGCAGCCGGCTCGCCGCTCGAGGTCCCCGACGACCTCGTCCGCCTCTCGGTCGGCATCGAGGACGCCCACGACCTCGTCGACGACCTGGCGCAGGCGCTCGACGCCGTCTGATCGTTCCGTCGAGCCCCGGGGTCGACGGAACAACACGGCGGACACACCCATCGTTCCGGCGAGCCCCGGGGGCGACGGAACGATCGTGTGACGGCATCGGGTCGGTGAATCCTGACGGACGACCCGGGTCGGTCGATCCGGTTCCTGGCATGCTCGGTCCGTGACCGCCGAAACGGCCGACCGGCCCTCGATCGTCATCGCAGCGAACCGGCTCCCGGTCAGCCGATCCGACGATGGGTGGACTCCGAGCCCCGGCGGACTGGTCCGCGCGGTCTGGCCCATGCTCCGCGCCTCGGGTGGGACCTGGGTCGGCTGGTCGGGTGACGCCGACGCCGCCGAGCCGTTCGACGTGGAAGGAGTGGAACTCCGGCCCGTCCCGATTTCCGCGGAGGAGATCGAGCTCTACTACGAGGGCTTCTCCAACGACGCCCTCTGGCCGCTCTACCACGACGCACTTCGCGAATCGACCTACGACGCCGACCAGTGGGATGCGTACGTCGCCGTCAACGAGCGCTTCGCGGACGCGCTCGCCGAGACCGCCCCCGAGGACGCCGTCGTCTGGATCCACGACTACCAGCTGCAGCTCGTCCCCGCCCGGCTCCGCGCGCTGCGACCCGATCTCACCATCGGCTTCTTCCTCCACATCCCGTTCCCGCCCTACGAGTTGTTCTCCCGCCTGCCGTGGCGCAGCGAGATCGTCGAGGGGCTGCTCGGGTGCGACTTGGTGGGCTTCCAACGGCGGATCGGCGCCCGGAACTTCCTCTTCTCGGCGAAGGAACTCCACGGCCTCGACTCCGACCCCGACCAGGGCGACGTGAAGACCGAGACCCACACCGTCAACGTCGGCGTGTTCCCGATCTCCATCGACGTGGACGAGGTCGAGGAGATGGCGGCGGGCCGCGCGACTCGCAAGCAGACCAGCCAGATCCGAGCCCGTCTCGGCGACCCGGAGGTCGTGCTCCTCGGCGTCGACCGACTCGACTACACGAAGGGCATCGGGCTCCGTCTCCGGGCGTTCGCCCAACTTCTCGAGGACGAGCGTCTCGACCCGGAACGACACGTGATGGTCCAGGTCGCGACCCCCACCCGGGAGGCGGTCGAGCACTACCAGGACGAACGGGCGCAGATCGAGCGGTTGGTGGGCGAGATCAACGGTCGCTTCGCCCGCATCGGCATCCCCGTCCTGCACTACCTGTACCAGACGGTTCCGTTCGACGAACTGATCTCGCTCTATCGCGCCGGGGACGTCATGCTGGTCACTCCCTTCCGCGACGGCATGAACCTCGTCGCCAAGGAGTACGCCGCCGCCCACATCGACGGTGACGGTGTGCTCGTGCTGTCCGAGTTCGCCGGCGCGGCTCACGAGCTCACCGATGCGGTGCTCGTCAACCCCCACGACGACGCGGCGCTGCAGGACGCCATCGTCGAAGCCGTCGAGATGCACCGCCACGAGCGTCGAGCTCGGATGGCCGGGCTCCGTGACCAGATCCGCAAGAGCGACGTCCAGGGATGGGCCGACCGCTATCTGGCGGCGCTCGACGAGGCCCGACTGACGCGATGACATGACCGTCGACGACCCGCTCGCCGTCGCTGACGAGATCGCGTCGCTCACCCGGCCGCTCCTCGTCGTCTTCGACTGTGACGGCGTCCTCGCACCCATCGTCGAGCATCCCGACGATTCGCGGCTGCTCGACGGAACGTCCCGCCTACTCACCGACCTCGCCGCACCCGACGACGTGTCCGTCGCGATCCTGTCGGGGCGCTCCGTCGCCGGACTCGACCAGTTCGACTTCGATCCGGCGATCGACGTCGTCGGGAGCTACGGGAACGAGCGCCGCGGCGACGACGGACCTGCCTTGACCCGCGGCGAACGCGAGCTCCTCCAGCGTCTGGTGGTCCTCGCCGAGGAGGGGGCGGCTGCGGCCGGCGACGGCGCTCACGTCGAGCACAAACCTGCCAGCGTCGTGCTCCACGTCCGTCCCGCCGATCCGGAGCGAGGTGCCAGCGCGCTCGCGTCCACGCGAACCCGCGCCGAGGCGATCGCCGGGGCCGAGGTCCACGACGGCTCCGCGGTCGTCGAGCTGATGGCGAGGTCGGCCGACAAGGGCACGGCGCTCGATTCACTTCGCGCCGAGTATCGACCTGGTTCCACGGTCTACGTCGGCGACGACGTCCCCGATGAGCAGGCGTTCGCCCGCCTCGGACACGGCGACATGTCGATCCGGATCGGTCACGGCGAGAGTCATGCCCGACGACGCCACGCCGATCCCGACGCGGTCCGGCGGATGCTGCGACAGCTCGTCGATTCCGTATCGTCACCGCCGCACCACGACCACCGAACGCCCGACCCGGCGACCGAATGAAGGGGACCCCGTTGACCGAGACCATCATCCACCGCAGCCCGCTGCCCGACGTCGAGATCCCCGAGGTCACGATCACCGAGCACGTGCTGCGTCGTGCCGATGAGATGCCCGACCGCGTCGCCATTCGAGACGCTGCCGGAACCAGCTCGTTCACGTTCGGCGAGCTCCGGTCGGCGATCCACTCGCTCGCCGGTGGTCTGCAGTCGCGGGGCGTGGCACCCGGCACGGTGGTCGGGCTGATGGCACCCAACACGCCCGCGTACGCCGTGATCTTCCACGGGGTGGCGGTCGCCGGCGCTGCGGTGACGACCATCAACCCCACGTACGGCGCCGAAGAGGTCCGCCACCAGTTGCAGGACGCGGGCGCCACGATGTTGTTCGTCGTCCCGATGTTCCTCGAGGTCGCGCAGACCGCCATCGAGGGGACCGACGTGACCGAGATCGTGGTCGTCGGCGACCCGATCGAGGGCACCACGGCGATGGCCGACGTGTTCGGTGACCCGATCGCCCAGGTACCGGTCGACCTCCACGATCACACGGTGGTGCTGCCGTACTCGTCGGGCACCACCGGTCTTCCGAAGGGCGTCATGCTGACGCATCACAACCTCGTCGCCAACATCGAGCAGTGCCAGCACGCCATCAAGTACACCGACGGCGAGGTCGCGCTCGCATTCCTGCCGTTCTTCCACATCTACGGCATGCAGGTCCTCATGAACGGCCTGCTCGCCAACGGCGTCACCGCGGTCACGATGCCGCGCTTCGACATGGTCGAGGCACTCACCGCGGTCCAGGAGCTGAAGATCACGCGTTTCTTCGCCGTCCCGCCCGTCATCCTCGGACTCGCCAAGCATCC
>JBCCTP010000125.1:0-10681 GCA_039198505.1 Actinomycetota bacterium
CAGGAGTCGCGGGGAGGCATGTGCATGATCCCGCAATATCACTTTGAGCTTGGGGATCAAGCGGCAGTAGTGCATCATGCGCGCGCTCCTCAAGGCGCTCGCCCAGGTCCGTCCCGACGGCGCCATGGCCGAGGGTTCCGGTGCCGTGTGGACGATGCAGGTGTCGGGCAACCACGACGACGGCAGTTCGTTCATCACCGCGATGTTCACCTACGCCGGCGGCGTCGGAGGCCGGGCCACCAAGCCGGGTCTCGACGCCTGTTCCTACCCGACCGGCGTGGCCGCCGTGCCGATCGAGGTGGTCGAGGCGTCGGCACCGATCCGTTTCTCCACCAAGTCGCTCCGCACCGGATCCGGCGGCGCCGGCGCCCAGACCGGAGGACGCGGACAGACCATCGAGTTCTCCGTCGACACGACCCGGGAGTGGCAGCTCAACGCGGTCACCTCCCGGCTCACCGAGGCACCGCAGGGCATCTTCGGCGGCGAACCCGGCGAGCCCGGCGCCTTCCTCGTCAACGGCGAGCCGGTCACGACCCAGTCGCGGATCACGCTCCAGCCCGGCGATCACGTCCGCCTCGACCTCCCCGGCGGCGGCGGCTTCGGAGAGCCCGTCCCCGCATGAGCCCTCCACTGTCCGCTTCTGCCCGTGCCAGATCCGGACACTGTCCGCTTCTGGCACGGGCGCAGGCGGACAGTGTCCTCTTTCGCCCAGGTCGGGGTCGTTCGAGCCGGTCGGGTGTGAACGGTCCGTTTCCGTCGGTCTCCACCGTCCGCGATTCGACCATCATGAAGTTCCGACGTTCCCTCCAGTCCTCACGAGGAGACCGCTGATGACCATCACCGACGATCCCCGTCCCACCGACGTCCCGGTCGGCCGACCGTCGCGGCACGGCGGCCCATCGACGCTGAGCGGCGCGTGGTTCGCCGATCTCGAGGCGTCGACCACCGACGTGTCGGTCGCGGCGACCCTTCCGGCCGACGCGTACACCGACCCGGCCGTGCTCGACTTCGAGCGCGATGCACTCTTCGCCCGCGAGTGGCTGTGCGTCGGGCGCGCCGAGCGTCTGAAGGAGCCCGGCGACTGGTTCACCGTCACGATTTGCGACGAGCCGATCATCGTGTGCAAGGACAAGGCGGGCGAGATCCGGGCACTCTCGGCCGTCTGCCAGCACCGGGCCATGCAGGTCTGCGAGGGCGAGGGCAACTCGACCACGTTCAAGTGCCCGTACCACCACTGGATCTACGGACTCGACGGCCGACTGCTCGGCGCGCCGGCCATGGAGCGCACCGCCGACTTCGACAAAGGCGAGTACGGACTCCCGCCGCTGGCCGTCGAGCTGTGGCACGGCTTCGTGTTCGTGAACCTCGACCCTGACGCCGAGCCGCTGGCGCCGACCCTCACCGACTACGAGGGCTACCTCACGCACTACCACCTCGACGAGGCGGTGTGCCCGGGCACGTTCACGCTCGAGAACATGCCGTGGAACTGGAAGGTGATGTTCGAGAACTTCAACGACGGGTACCACGCCAACCGCCTGCACCAGTACGTGCAGGACTTCTGCCCGAGCAGCATGAGCGAGTTCCCCAACGAGTGGCGCGACGAGTCGAACGTCGTGTTCCGCGAGGGCGGGTACACACACATCGACGGCGGCTTCAACGCCACCCACCACGCGATCATGCCGATCTTCCCGGAGCTCACCGAGGAGGAACGGATGCGGTCGACGTTCGCTCTCATCCCGCCGACCCTGTGTTTCGGCACGGCACCCGATCAGTGCTTCTTCTTCCTCGTCCGCCCCACCGGTCCCGAGACGATCGACGTCGAGATCGGCTACATCTTCCACCCGGCCGCTCTCGAGGATCCGCTGTTCGAGCAGAAGCTCGCCCTCGTCGACACCGGGATCCAGGTCTTCGTCGAGCAGGACCAGGACGCGACCACGAAGGTCCAGCAGGGCCTGCGGTCCCGCTTCGCGCCTCGTGGTCGCTACTCGTGGCAGGAGGAGAGCCACGTGCGGTTCAACCGTTGGTTGGTCCAGCGGTACCGAGCCCACGCCCAGCGGCTCGGCGCCACCGACTGACCGACCGATCGACGTGCTGTCCGGATCTGGCACGGGCAGAAGCGGACAGCACCGACGTCTCGAGCGTGGTGCGCGCTCGCACCGGTGCGTCGCCGAGGTGTAACACAGCGGACACACGGCCCTGACTAGGGTCGCGAAATGGTCTGACCATCAGACCGAACGACGGTGGGTCGGTGTCGTCCGGCTCACCTTCATCCGCACCATGACGGGGGAGGACCACATGACCACGAGACGACACACCTCGATCGCCCGACGGGCGATCGCCGGCGTCCTGGCGCTCGGGCTCGTCGCTGCTGCGTGTGGCAGCGACGACGACGAGGCCGAGGAGCCCGCCGAGACCGAGGCACCGGCCGAGGACGAAGCCGAGCCGGAGGGCGAGGAGCCCGCCGAGACCGAAGCACCGCCGGAGACCGAAGCGATGGAGGACGATGCCGACGCCGGCGGTGGAGATGGCTTCGACGCCAACGGCGACGGCGAGGTGCGCATCGGTATCGCGGCCGCCGGACCCCGTGACGACGGCGCCTACTACCAGGCCGTGGTCGATGCCGCCGAGGAGTTCTCGGCCGCCAACGGCTTCGGCGAGGTGATCATCGTCGACAACATCCAGGCCGCCGACGCGGCGACCGAGCTCTCGAACCTCGCCCAGCAGCCTGTCGACATCGTGATCGTTGGCGCGAGCGAGATCGCCGAGCCGATGCCCGACCTCGCCGAGGAATTCTCCGATCTCTTCTGGTACTGCAACTGCGGCGCCGGGTTCCCCGAGAGCGAGTTCTACCTCCAGAGCCAGGACAACGGTGCCGGCATCGCCTACACGGCGGGTGTCGCGACCGGCATCCTGCTGCGTGACAGCGGCGGGACCTCGGTGTCGTTCCTGGGCTGCTGCGACCTCGGCTTCGAGATCCAGCACTACCTGGCGTACGAGCTCGGCCTGAAGGCGGTCGACGAGTCGCTCGAGTTCACCTACGTGCCGACCGGTGACTTCCCGTTCGACTTCGACAACATCCAGAACGCCTCAGCGGCCTTCGAGAACGCTGCGGCCGAGGGCGCCAGCGCCGTGTATCCCTACCTCGGTGGAGCACACGAGCCGGTCGTCCAGCTCGCCAACGACGCGGGCCTCATCGTGATGAGCGCCGGAGCGTCCGACGTGTGCACCCGCGAGAGCGAACTGGCGTGGGACATCGCGGTGCGCTTCGACGGAGGCGACTACGTCCGCGAGATCTTCCCGCAGATCCTCGAGGGCACGGCCGGCGAAGGCGACATCATCACCTACTCGCCGGGCGAGGAGCCCGACGTCGCAGGTGCCCGCCTCTGCAACGGCACCCCCGAGCAGGACGCCGAGCTCCAGGCCGCATACGACCTGGTGGCGAGCGGTGAACTCGATGGCGAGTTCGGCCGCATCGCCGGCGAGGCCTTCGGTGGTGGCTGACGATCACTCGTCTGGCACTCACGGCGCAGTGGCCGGGTCGTCCGATCCGGCCGCTGCGCCGCAGCGCGCCGCTCGTCGCCGTGCGGCCCTTCGACTCGACGGCGTCACGAAGACGTACGGCGCCGTCACCGCGTGCGATCGCGTCGACCTCGAACTCGTCCCGGGCCGCATCCACGGCGTGCTCGGCGAGAACGGAGCGGGCAAGTCCACGCTGATGAAGATCATGATCGGGCTCGTGCTGCCCGAGGAGGGAGTCATCACGATCGACGGAGATCGGGTGCGCCTCGAGGACCCCACCGACGCCGCCCGCTACGGCATCGGCATGGTCCACCAGCACTTCAGCCTCGTCGAGCCGCTCCGGGTGTGGGAGAACGTCGCACTCGGCGAGACGGGGAAACTCCGTCCTGCAGACGTCCGGAATCGGGTCGGCGAGATCTCCGAGCGATACGGCCTCGACGTCGATCCCGACGACGTGGTCGGCGAGCTGCCGGTGGGCATGCGCCAGCGCGTCGAGATCATCAAGTGCCTCCGTCGCGACCCGACGATCCTCATCTTCGACGAGCCGACGTCGGTGCTCACTCCGGCCGAGAGCGAGGGCCTCTTCGAGACGTTGCGTCAGGTGGTCGACGAGGAGGGCCGCGCGGTCGCTCTGGTGAGCCACAAGCTCGACGAGATCCTGCACGCCACCGACGAGGTGACGATCATGCGGCAGGGCCAGGTCGTCGACCGGGTGGTCACGGCCGACACCACGGCGTCGGCGCTCGCCACGGCCATGGTGGGTCGCGATGTGTCGCTGCGGTCCGAGCGCGTTGCGCTCGGCGTGGTCGACACGGCCGCCGAGGGCACCGAGATCCCCGACACCCACCCCGAGGACGAGCCCACCGTGCTCGAACTCGACGGCGTCACCATCCGTGGGCGCGACGGTCGCACACTCCTCGACGACCTCAGCCTCAGTGTGCGGGCCGGCGAGATCGTCGGAGTCGCCGGCGTCGAGGGCAACGGTCAGCGGCCGCTCGGCGACCTGCTCTCCAGCCTCACGGCTCTCGACGATGGCGAGGTCCGCGTGCGGGGAGCGACCGTCGCAGCCGGTGCGGCAGGCGCCATGGCGACGGCGGGCATCGGCGTCATCCCGGAGGATCGCCACGACTCCGGTGTGGTGCTCGACATGTCGGTCGCCGAGAACATGGCGCTGATCGACGCACCTGCTTTCCAGCGGCGCGGACTCCTGCAGAAGAGCGCCCTCCGCGAGCGTGCACTCCACCTCATCGACGACTTCGACATCTCGTGCAGCGGTCCCGATGCACCGCTGTCGTCGCTGTCCGGCGGAAACCAGCAGCGCGTCGTGCTCGCACGCGAACTGTCTGCGTCGCCCGCCGTGCTCGTCGCCGCGCAACCCACCCGCGGCCTCGACGTCGGCGCCATCGAGTACATGACCGACCGCCTCCGACGGGCCGCCGAGGACGGCGTCGGCATCCTCCTGATCTCGAGCGAGCTCGAGGAGATCCTCGATCTGGCCCACCGGATCGTGGTCATCTCGAGCGGGCGGATCATCGGCGAGATGAGCCGCGCGGATGCCGACCTCGACCGCATCGGCATGCTCATGGGCGGTCAGGCCGCGTGAGCACCGGATTCGACCGCGATCAGGTGGAGGCGATCTCCCTCACGCCCGGAACGCACGAGCACGAGGATCCGACCGACTTCCACGCCGGCGAGCGCCGCAGCGACGGCACACCGGTCCACAGCCGGTTCGTCGGGATCGGCGAGACCGTCGGGCTCTACGTCGTCTGCGTGGTCATCGCGCTCGCCCTCTCGGCACTCCTCGTCGAGGCGACCGGGGGCGACTCCGGCGCCGTGTTCGCAGCGCTGCTCGACGGCAGCATCCGGGGCCCGGGACGCGTGGGCGTCACCATCGGCGTGGCGGTGCCACTGCTCCTCGTCGCACTCGGCACGATCGTCGCCACGCGGGCCGGGCTCGTGAACATCGGCCAGGAGGGTCAGCTGTTCATGGGTGCGGCGTTCGCCACCTACGTCGGCACCGAGCTCGCTGCGCCGGGTCCGATCGTCATCATCTGCCTGATGATCGCGGGCGCCATCGGCGGGGCGATCTGGGCGGGGATCGCCTCGGTCCTGAAGTACCGGCGCAACGTGCCCGAGGTGCTCACCACGCTGCTCCTCGTCACCGTCGCCGCACAGGCCGTCGGATACGGCCTGAAGAACCAGTGGCTGCTCCTCGCTCCGGCCGAGGGGCGCGCCAACCGCCAGCAGATCAGCGAGCAGCTCGCCGAGAACGATCGCATCCCGCGCATCACCTGGTTCGGCAACGAGTTCCCGACGTCGGTGTTCTTCGCGCTGGCGATGACGGTCCTCGTCGGTGTCGTGCTCGCCGCGACGGTCTGGGGATTCCGCGTCCGGATGCTCGGCCAGAACCCGCAGACCGCGCACCGGGCCGGCGTCGCCGCCTCTCGGTACGGCGGCGCAGCGATGCTGATCTCGGGAGGCTTCGCCGGTCTCGCCGGTGGGGCGATGCTCGCCGGCGGGGACTTCGGCAACTACACCCTCGTGCCCGGCTTCCCGTCCAACATCGGCTGGACCGGCCTCCTCGTCGCACTCGTCGCCCGCCAGCAGGTCGCCGGCGCGGTCATCGCAGCGCTCGTGTTCGCGTCGCTGCGCACCGGCTCGGGCTTCCTCGCCGCCACCGGCGTCGAGCGCCGGGTCACCGACGTCGTCCAGGGTCTCCTCGTGCTGGCGCTGCTCATCCCGCCCGCACTGCTGTTCCTGCGGGCCCGACGGCGAGAGCTCGCCGCCGCCGGAGACCGGACGTGATCGGAGCCGACGGTGTTCGGTGACTTCTTCGCGGCGATCGGCGACATCCTCACCTCCGAGTCGGCGTACATCAACGCGTTCACGTTCGCCGTGTTCCTCGCGTTCGGTGCGTCGGGGGAGTGGGTCGCCGAGAAGTCGGGCACGCTCAACATCTCGATCGAGGCGATGTTCCTCGCCGGCGCATTCGCCGCCGCGGTCGGTCTCGACCGGTCGGGAAGTGAGGTGACGGCGCTGCTGTTCGCCATCGGTGCGAGCCTGCTCGTCGCTCTCGTCCAGGCGCACATGAGCCACAACCTCGCGGCCAACCAGTTCGTGGTCGGTCTCACGCTCAACATCCTGGTGCTCGGACTCGCCAGCTTCCTCGCGTCCGAACTCGAGTTCACGACCACCCAGTCCGACACGATCGCCATCCCGCTGCTGTCCGACATCCCGCTGATCGGCAGCGCGCTGTTCGACCGAGCGTGGCTCTTCTACCTCATCTACGCCGTCGTCCCGATCTGCTGGTGGATCGTGTACCGCACGCGGTGGGGGCTCGAACTCCGCGCGTCGGGCGAGAACCCCCAGTCGGCCGACGTATCGGGGATCGACGTCAACAAGCGTCGCCGCCAGGGCATCTACGTGGTGGGCATCACCTCCGGCGTCGGCGGGGCCTACCTCGTGCTCGCGGCCGTGGGCCAGTTCGAGGACTCGATCGTGGGCGGCCGCGGGTTCATCGCACTCACCGCCGTCATCTTCGGCGGGTGGACGCTCCGCGGGACCATCGCCGGCTGTCTCCTGTTCGGCCTCGTGCTGTCGTTCCGGCTCTCACTCCCCGGACTCGGCTACGAACTCAACGGCGACCTCCTCGCGGCGGCCCCCTTCCTCGTCACGATCCTCGTGATGGCGGTGTTCGCCGCCCGAGTGCGCCCGCCGAACGGCCTGGCGCAACCGTTCATCCGGGGGCTGAAGTGACGGCGACGATCAGCTCAGCCGAGGACCTGCTCGACCGAGAACTCGAGGTTGTTGCCGTCGGGGTCGGTCACGATGCAGATGTACCCGACGACCTCGTTGCGGTACATCGGGCCGAGCAGCAGGCACCCCTCCTCGCGCGCCATGTCGGCGATCCGATCGACCTCCTCGCGAGAGTCGAGCGACAGGCCGAGATGGCTGATCGAGGTGAGGAATCCGTAGTCCTCCTCGATGTCGCCGGTGATCTGCGTCGGGAGCTTCCCCTCGATCAACACGATCACGAAGCGGGCGGCCTCGTCGGTGGTCCGGTCGCGCTCGTTGGCCAGCCAGGCGGTCGACATCTCGGTCTCCTCGTCGTACCGACGATGGATCACGACGAGGTCGGTGTACCGGTCGTAGAAGGCGAGTGTCTTCTCGAGATCGCGCACCGGGAGGGCGATGTGGGTGAGCAGCGTCGACACCGGGGCAGCCATCGCGGCAACGTATCCGACCGGGGGACCCGGTGAAGATCGAGACGATCGACACCCACGCCGTCACGTACGGAACGGGACGCGACACGATGTCGTTCCTCTTCGTGCGGGTCGTCGGCGACGACGGCACGGTGGGCTGGGGCGAGTCGTGCGACAGCTACGGGTGTTCGTACGCGCCGGTGGTCGCCACCGCGATCGACGAGGTGTTCGCGCCACTCCTGCTCGGAGCCGACCTCGACTCGGTCGATCCGCTCGCCGACCGGCTCCGCCTCACGACCCGACGTCGCCTCGGCGACTCGTGGGTCGCTGCCCAGGCGCGAGCAGGCGTCGAGATCGCTCTGTGGGACCTGCTCGGCCAGGCGGAACGGCGCAGCGTCAGCTCGCTGATCGGACGGGTCCGCGACGACGTCGAGGTCTACGCATCGGGTGCGTTCCTCGAAGAAGGGGACGCCGACCACCACCTCGCCGCACTCGCTCCGTTCCTCGACCGCGGCGTCACGAAGGTCAAGTTGCGCACCGGACCCGACTGGTCGGCCGACCTCGACACCCTCGACGAGGTGGCCGGTCGACTCGGCTCCGACGTCGAGCTGATGATCGACGCCAGCGAGACCTACACGTTGCCCACCGCTCGTCGACTCGCCGATCGCCTCGCCGATCTCGGGGCCGCGTGGATCGAGGAGCCGCTCCCCCAGGGCGCCCGAGCGGGCATCGAGGCGCTCGTCGCCCACTCGCCCGTTCCCGTCGCGTACGGCGAGCACCTCTTCGGCGCCGACGAGGCCATCGACGCGATGCGGCGTCGTCAGCTCGACGTGTTGCAACCCGACGCGTCGACCGCGGCCGGCATCTCCGAGGCCCGACGCATGGCGCTCGCCGCCGCCGGGTTCGGGGTGCGCGTCGTCCCTCACGTGTGTGCCGGCCCGATCTCGCTGGCCGCCAACCTCCAGCTCGCCGCCACCGTGCCCGGCATCCGCCTCGTCGAGTACCCACCGAGCCTCGTCGCCATGTGGGACGTGTTCGGCACCGGCGCTCCGGTGACGCTCGACGCCGTCGTCGACGGCCGTCTCCGGATCCCTGACGATCCCGGCCTCGGCGTCGGTCTCGATGCCACCCAGGTCTCCACCCATCCGTATCAACCGCTCGGCACTCGCGTGGCGGGCACCACCACCGGACTCCCCGATCGCTTCGTCGGCGATCGTTGAACCACCATCGTCTTCGCTGCAGGGAGGACCACCATGAGCACCGACACCCACCACGTTCCCGACCAAGCCGAACTCGACGCCGCCCGCGATCTCGTCGGGCGCCCGGGAGCGCCCGGATTCGACGGCGAGATCGGCCCGAGCATGGCCGAGTTCTCGGGCGAGTACATGGGCTACGTCGAGGGATACCTCGACGCCGACCTCAAGCTGGTCGGCGAGCGCGTGCTCTCGATGCTCCGCTCACTCGACGAGGTCCATCAGGGCTTCGCCGTCAGTCAGCTCGACCACGCGCTGCAGACCGCCACGCGAGCCGAGCGGGACGGGGCGTCCGACGACATGGTCGTCGCCTCGCTGTGCCACGACATGGGCAAGACGTTCTCCAACATGAACCACCCGGCGATCGCCGCCGAGATGCTGCGGCCGTGGGTCAGTGACGAGGCGTACTGGGTGGTCAAGTACCACCAGGACTTCCAGGGCCGTCACTACTACGAACGCATCGGCATGGACCCCGAGCTGCGCCGCAAGCACCTCGGCCACGAGCACTACGCGATGGGCGAGAAGTTCGCCGACGAATGGGATCAGACCGCATTCGACCCCGAGTACCCCACCGAGGACCTCGACCACTTCGAGCCGCTGATCCGACGGGTGTTCTCCCGCACGCCGCGTCGGGGCTGAGCCTTGACGTCCGCCGACCCCGACCTCGTCGCGACCGCTCCCGGCGTCCCCGCCGACGCGGTCACGCTGCTCGCGGGCGGCGACGTGGTCACGATGAACGGTGACCGCGACGTGCTCGTCGGTGGCGCGGTCGCGTTCGCGGCTGACCGGATCGTCGCGGTCGGCGCCACCGGTGAGCTCCGCGACGAGTTTCCGACCGCTGCGGTCGTCGACGTGTCGGGATGCGTCGTCACCCCCGGAATGATCGACGCGCACCAGCACCTCACCGGCGACCCGCTGATCCGGTCGTGCATCCCCGATCTGCTCCCGCCCGGCGCGTCGATCTTCGAGTGGTCGGTCCCGGTGCACGGAGCCCACGAGCCCGACGACGACGAGGCGTCCGCGGTGCTGTCGGCGGTCGAGGCGCTGTGCGCAGGCGTCACCACGGTGGTCGAGGCGGGCACGGTCGCTCACGCCGACCGGGTCGCCGCCGGGCTCGAACGCGTCGGTCAGCGGGCGACGCTCGGCGTCTGGGGATGGGACCTCGACGAGGGGCCGTTCACCGCGCCGACCGACGAGGTGCTCGACCGCCAGGCGACGGTGCTCGACGACTTCCCGGCGGGTGGCCTGGTCGAGGGATGGGTCACCCTGGTCGGCCACGACCTCGGATCCGACGAGCTGTTCGCCGGAGCGGCCGACCTCGCTCGCTCACGCGGCGCACACATGACGATGCACCTGTCGCCCACGTCGTCCGACCCCGAGCGCTACCTCGAGCGGAGCGGCCGACGACCGGTCGTCCATCACCACGAGCTGGGCGTGCTCGGCGACCATCTGCTCCTGGGTCACGGCGTGTGGCTCGACGACGAGGAGATCGAGCTCGTGCTCGACACCCGCACCGCCATCGCCTACTGCCCGTGGGCGTACCTCCGTCTCGGACAGGGCGTGTGCGGGCACGGGCGCCACGCCGAGATCGTCGAACGTGGCGGACGGGTGGCGCTCGGGTGCGATGCGTCGAACGCCGGTGACTCGATCGACATCCTGCGAGCGGCCGCGGCGGCCGCCGGGATCGCTCGCGACGCACGCATCGAC
>JBCCTP010000126.1:0-10649 GCA_039198505.1 Actinomycetota bacterium
ACCTGGTCGAGACGCTCGGCGAGGGGCGTCGCGTCGATCTCGGTGGCCACGAAGTCCGCGCACGAAGCGAACCGGGCGGGTTCGGTCAGGGTCCGATGGAGGACGACGTCGAGCCCTGCCGAACGACACTCCGCCGTCAGCGCATCGAGGTCGCCACAGTTCCAATACGCGGACACGAGATCCTGCGCCGCAGGCCCCGCCCGTCGGATGGCCGCCTCGACGAACGACCGGTAGGCCGTCTGCTCCTCGAGCGACGCCGGCACGACGACACCCACGCGTCCACCCGGCCGGACCGCCCGAGCCATTTCGGTCCACCCACCTTCGCGGTCGGGGAAGAACATCATCGCCATCTGGCAGGTCACGGCGTCGAACGAGGAGTCATCGACGGGCAGATCGATCACGTCACCCGGACGCCACTCGATGTCCGGGCTGGAACGGCGAGCGACGGCCAGCATCGACGGGTTGAGGTCGACGCCGACGATGTCGTTCGCTGCGAGGCCATGTTCGAGCGCCGTCCGGGCGACGATCCCGGTCCCGCACGCCACGTCGAGGAGACGGGTCCCCGCCGACACGTCGACGGCGTCGAGCACGTGAGGCGCCCATCGGGCGAAGATCGCGGGCACGAATCGCCGCTCGTAGTGCTCGGCCGCGTCGAGCGAGATGTCGAAGGTCTCGGCGCCAGAGGCCGAGTCGGGTCCGGCGTCACGAACGGTGTCGGGAGTCATGCGATCGACCGTACGAACGGCCCGATCGGCGGCGCATCCCCGAAATCAGCCATTCGACGAGGCCGGCGCGGCGCCGTCGAGCCACCCGTGCTCGTACGCCAACGCGATCGCCGCAGCGCGCGACGACACACCGAGCTTCGACCGGATGTTCGACATGTGCCGATCGACGGTGTGCGTGCTGATGACCAGGCGGCCCGCGACCTGCCGATTGGTGTGCCCCGACGCGACGAGTTCGAGGACGTCGATCTCGCGGCGACTGAGCGGTCCACCTGCGGACTCCGACGACGATGACGGGTCGCCGACGCCGAGGAGCACCGCCCGGTCGGATCGCGCCCGCACCGCGTCGGGCGTCGCTCCCAGCTGGTCGAAGACAGCGATCGCTGCATCGAGCTCGGCGACGGCGTGGGCGTGATCGCCGAGACGAGCGGAGACGTCGGCGACCCGGACGCGTCGCCGGGCCGCCTCGTGGCGAACGTCGTACTCCGTCAACCGGCCGGCGGACGCGACGAGATCGTGCAGCGCGGCGACGAGATCGCCCTCCACCACGGCGAGTTCCCCTCGGACGGCGAGGGCGAGCGCGTCGACGAGATCAGACGGATGATCAGCGGCGAGGGTCGTCAGGCGTTCGGAGGCGAGGCGCACGGCGGAGGCGTCGCCGATCTCGACGGCGAGGTCGGCCAGCGCGAGGAGGAGCATCGCGTCGGGGAACGGAGCAGCCGGTGCGTCGGCGAGCGCTCGGAGTTCGGCCAGCGCCACCGTGACGTCGCCACGCGCGGCTCGCAACAGAGCGAGACCCCGGTGCGGCGCCCCGCCGAGCTCGCGGCATCGTCGGTACTCGTCGGCTGCGCCGTCGAGGTCACCATGTCGCAGTGCGAGGTCCCCCGCCACCTCGTGCGCCGATGCGGCGTACCGGGGGTCGTAGGCGTGGAGGTCGGCACACGCCCGGGTGACGCCGGCCCGGGCGGACTCCCACGAGCCGCGGAGCGCGTCGAGTTCGACGGCGTACACGCGACAGAGCCCTGGGTACATCCGCCCGACGTCGCCCCGATCGCACCACCGCACCGCGGCGTCGCTCCACTGCTGGGCGCGGCGGAGATCGGCGAGCTCGAAGCACGTCGAGACGACGTTGCAGAAGACCCACCCGGTGTACAGCGGATCGAGTTCGTCGTTGACGACCGACACCATGGCCTCGTCGAGGAGACGTCGGCCGGCCCGACCCTCTCCTCCGGCGATCAACGCACGTCCGTGGGACTGGAGTGCCATCGCCAACAGGTCTCGGTCACCGACCGTGCGAGCGATCTCGACGGCTTCGGACGACCGTCGACGCCGGCCGAGGGAGTCGCCGCCCCGATCGGACCAGTCGGCGTCGGCGATCGCCAACCATCCGGCGGCGACGTCGCCCGCCCGATCGGCGTGCTGACGGCAGCGCTCGAGCCAACCACCCGCCGGCGCCGTCTCACCCACCAGGAAGTGGTCGTAGAACAGGCGCCATGCGGCGCCCGAGCTGCGTTCGTCGTCACCCTCTCGGACGGAGCGGCGGTACGCCTCGCGACGCCAGCGCATCGATGCGTCGGGGTCGTCGCGCCAGAACCACTGGTCGGCGAGCTCGTCGAGGTCGTCGGCTCTCAACCGCTCGACGTCGGTCTCGGACGGATGGCGCGGGAGGTCTCCCACGGCCGAATGCTACGGCAGGGCACGCACGCCGTCCCGAGCACGACGTCACAACGGCCCCGGCGACCCGGCGACCCAAGTACGGTGACGTCGGTCCAGGCGTGGGAGGAGACCAATGCCCGACGTGCTCATCACCGACGGCGAGTTCGACGCCGTCATCTTCGATCTCGACGGTGTCATCACCAAGACCGCCGCGGTCCACGAGGTCGCGTGGACCGAGATGTTCGACCGATACCTGCGACAACGGGCCGATGCCGAGGGCGGTGAGTTCCGGCCCTTCACGACGGCCGATTACGGGACCTACGTCGACGGAAAGCCTCGCTACGACGGCGTGCAGAGCTTCCTCGAGTCACGGGGGATCGAGCTGCCGTGGGGCGACGTCTCCGACCCGCCCGAGAGCGAGACCGTCTGCGGACTCGGCAATCGCAAGAACGTCGAGTTCACCCGCATCGTGGAGGAGCGTGGCGTCGAGCCGTACCCGTCGACGATCGCCTTCATCCGGGGCCTCGAGGCCGTCGGGATCAAGACCGCGTTGTTCTCCTCGAGCCGCAATGCCGTGCCGGTGCTCGAGTCGGCCGGACTGGGCGATCTGTTCGAGGTGAAGATCGACGGCAACGTCGGTGCCGACCTCGGGTTGCCCGGAAAGCCCGACCCGGCGGTGCTGCTCGAGGCCACCCGTCGGCTCGGGGCGACGCCGGAACGCACCGCGGTCGTCGAGGACGCGCTGTCGGGAGTCGAGGCCGGGCGCCGAGGCGGTTTCGAACTCGTGATCGGGCTCGACCGGATCGGCCAGGCCGACGAGCTCGCAGCGTCCGGTGCCGACGTGGTCCTCCCCGATCTCGATCGAGCCGGCGTCGCATCATCCGATGGGCGACGGGCCGTGCCGTCATTGCCGTCGGCCCTCTCAGCAGCGCTCTGGGAGACGATCGGCGATCGCGAGCCGGCGGTCTTCCTCGACTACGACGGCACGCTGACGCCCATCGTCGAGCACCCCGATCTCGCGATCCTCTCGGCCGAGTCCAAGGCGTCGCTCGAGCAGCTCGCGACCACCGCGACCGTCGGCATCCTCAGCGGGCGAGACGTCGTCGACGTCATCGACAAGATCGCCGTGGACGGCCTCTACTACGCCGGCAGCCACGGCTTCGACATCCGGTCACCCGATGGCCGGGCGGTCGGCGGCGACCTGTCGCGATTCGATGCGTTCCTCCCCGAACTCGACGGTGCCGAGCAGAAGCTCAGCGGACTGCTGGCCGACGTGCCCGGCTCGAACGTCGAGCGGAAGCGGTTCGCCATCGCCGTGCACTACCGACAGGTGCCGACGAGTCATCACGAACGAGTCGCCGAGGTCGTCGGGCAGGTGGCCGCCGACCATCCGACGCTGCGCGTCGCCGGCGGCAAGATGATCTTCGAGGTCCGCCCCGACATCGAGTGGGACAAGGGCACCGCACTCGACTGGCTGCTGGGCGAGATGGGACTCGACCGGCCCGACGTGGCACCGATCTACATCGGCGACGACGTGACCGACGAGGACGGCTTCCGGGCACTCGAGGACCGCGGGATCGGCATCGTCGTCGGCCGCGAGACACGGACGTCGCAGGCGACGTTCGCTCTCGACGACACCGATGAGGTCCGGGAACTCCTCGACGAACTGCGACACCGCCGCGACGGGGGGTCGTCGTGACCCAGTGGACGTTCAGGTACGAGGGCGTCGTACCCCAGGAGCAGGGTCTCCGCGAAGCGTTGTGCACCCTCGGCAACGGGTTCTTCGCCACCCGGGGCGCGGCGCCCGAGAAGTCCGCCGACGACGTCCACTACCCCGGGACCTACGTGGCGGGCTTGTACAACCGACTCGGCACCGAGATGGGTGGGCGGATCATCGAGAACGAGGATCTCGTCAACGTCCCCAACTGGCTGCCACTCGAGTTCCGGATCGACGACGGGGGCGCTGACGCCGGGGCCGCGGACGGATGGTTCGACATCGACTCGTCGACCGTCGAGGACCACGTGCAGGAACTCGACCTTCGGCGTGGTGTTCTCGTCCGCACCTTCGTCTGGGTCGATCCGACCGGCCGACGCACACACGTGACCCAACGCCGCTTCGTGTCCATGCGCGACCACCACGTGGCCGGGCTCAGCACCGCGTTCCGTCCCGAGAACTGGTCCGGACGGCTCCGGATCCGTTCGGCCATCGACGGAACGGTCATCAACGCCGGCGTCCCTCGCTACCGGGCGCTCAACAGTCGACATCTGGCCCCGGTCCGCACCGACGCCCACGACGACGAGATCATCTCGCTCGTCACGAAGACGACCCAGTCCGACGTGACGATCGCACTGGCGGCACGCACGCGTGTCACCGACGAGGTGCCGGTCCTCGAGGTCGACCGTCAGGTCGTCGACGCGATCGACCACATCGCGCAGGAACTCACGGTCGACGTGGCCCAGGGGCGGTCCACCGCCGTCGAGAAGATCGTGACCCTCTACACGTCTCGGGATCGGGCGATCAGCGAGCCGGCGCTCGAGGCCGTCGAGCACATGGCACAGATCCCGGACTTCGAACGCGCGCTCGAGCATCACGTCCTCGCGTGGGACCACCTCTGGGGCCGTTTCGAACTCGAGACCCAGGCCGACGACGAGACGCGAGGAATCCTCAACCTCCACGTCTTCCACCTGCTGCAAACGGCGTCGAAGCACAGCATCGATCTCGACGTCGGGATCCCGGCGCGCGGCTGGCACGGCGAGGCGTACCGGGGCCACATCTTCTGGGACGAACTCTTCATCTTCCCGTTCCTCACGCTGCACATGCCCGACGTCACGAAGGCGCTGCTGCAGTACCGCTACCGACGGCTGCTGCAGGCGACGCTCGCTGCGACCGCGGCGGGATACGAGGGTGCGATGTACCCCTGGCAGAGCGGCAGCAACGGTCGCGAAGAGACCCAGGTCGTGCACCTCAACCCGAAGTCGGGCAACTGGCACCCCGACAACTCGCATCGCCAGCGCCACATCAGCGTCGCGGTCGCGTTCAACGTCTGGAAGTACTTCGAGGCCACCGACGACGTCGAGTTCCTGGCGTTCGAGGGCGCCGAGATGATGGTCCAGATCGCTCGCTTCTGGTCGAGCATCGCCACCTTCGACCCGGCCCGCGACCGCTACGAGATCCGCGGCGTGATGGGTCCTGACGAGTACCACGACGGCTATCCCGACGCCGACCCGCCAGCCGGACTGGACAACAACGCATACACGAACGTGATGGTCGTCTGGGTGCTCGAGCGAGCGCGACGAGCCCTCGAGCTCGTGCCCGAGTTCCGCCGCCGCGAGCTGTGGGAGAAGCTCGACGTACGCCCCGAGGAACTCGAGCGCTGGGAGCACATGTGCGACCGGATGTACGTGCCCTTCCACGGCGACGGCATCATCAGCCAGTTCGACCGCTACGACGACCTCGAGGAATTCGACTGGCAGGGGTACACCGAGCGATACGGCAACATCCAGCGCCTCGATCGGATCCTCGAGGCCGAGGGAGTCAGCGCCAACAGCTTCAAGGTGTCGAAGCAGGCCGACGTGCTGATGCTGTTCTACCTGCTCGCCGAACCCGAGCTCGCCGAGCTGTTCGAGCGACTCGGCTACGACTGGGACCCGTCGATGGTGGCCCGCAACGTCGACTACTACCTCGCACGCACCTCGCACGGGTCGACGTTGAGCCGGGTGGTGCAGTCCTTCGTGCTCGCCCGGTCGGACCGCGAGCGTTCGTGGACCGCGTTCCAGGAGGCGTTGCACTCCGACGTGGGCGACGTCCAGGGCGGCACCACGGCCGAGGGCATCCACCTCGGAGCGATGGCGGGCACCGTCGATCTGGTGCAGCGCTGCTTCTCCGGGCTCGAGACCCGCGACGGCATGCTCCGATTCGCCCCCGCGGTGCCGCCGGAGCTGGGCAGCTTGCGCTTCGCGCTCCAGTACCGCAGCGGTTGGGTCGACTGCGAGATGACGCCCGACCGGATGACGATCACGTCGCGGGCGGGCGCTCCGCATGCGATCCGGGTCGCGATCGACGGCGAGGACTTCGAACTCGTCCCCGGAGAGACGCGCGAGATCCCTCTCGGCTGACGAGGACCGTCACGGTTCAGCGGCCACTCGGCGGTGCCATCGCGACGTCACCGTTCCGAGGCGGTCGCGCAACCACGCAGCTCCGATCTCGAGGCGGAAGAACGGAGCGAAGGCGACGCCGAACAGCGGGACGGGGAAGCCGATGAGCATCGTGGCGAGGATGCCGAGGTGCAGGAGCCAGGCGGCGAGGCACCACGCGGTCCGCCACCGCCCGCCGAGCAGCGCGATCGGCGCGCCGAGTTCGACGACGACCGTGGCGATCGCTGCCGGAGTGAGCAGCCACGATGACCGAACCGTCAGCTCGGCGAAGGGCGCCGGGGTACCGCCGAGGACGTCGAGCCGAGCCGCCGAGTAGGCGATGTGGTTGCGCAACGTGTCGCCGTCGAGCCACCCGACTCCTCCGTAGCGCAGCTTGGCGATGCCGGTGATCACGTACGTGATCACGACGATCAGCGCACACAGAGCGATGGGCCATCCGTAGCTCGTCGCCGGGCGGGACGGCGGCGGAACGTCTCGACTCTCGCGTCGACGAGCATCGACCGACCATGCGTCGGACGCCGGCGCGAACGCCAGGACACCGACCATCAGAACCATCAGGTGTTCGAAGTGCAGCAGCTGTCCCCACGACGACCGGTACGACGTCAGTAGCAACAGCCCCACACCGAACACGGGCCCCGAGACTCGGTGCCGCCACCCCACGGTGACAGCCCCGCCGGCCAGCATGACGACGACGACGAGCGCCACGACCAACGCATCGGGCCAGGGTGCACCGAGCCAGTGGATGACACCGATCGGATCGAGCGCCGACTCCCGCCGATCGCGCAGCGCGAGGAACACGGGCGCGCGGATGACGAGATACGCGGTCACGAATCCGGCCACCACGATCCGAAGTGCCGCGAGACGCTCCGGAGGCGCCTCGGCGTCGATGACCCGGATCCGCTCGGCGTTCGCAGATCGCTCCGAGGTCCGGGTCACCACGAGATCACCCGCCCTCGTCCAGCGGACACGTGGCGTGCACCGTCCGGTCGAGTGGTGCGGCCGACGACTCGACCCGATCGACCACGTCGTACCGCTCGCTCACGATCTCGATCCCGACCACCGAGTCGTCGAGCGAGCCGGCCGTGGCCGCTCGCCCGGCGATCTCCTCACATCGGTCGTCGGCCCGATCGGCGCGCACAGCCGAGCGAAGCTCGCCGGCGACGACGAGCGGGTCGTCGCTCCGACCGATGACCCCGAGCGAGAGGGTCACCTGCTCCCCCGCCTCGTCGAGGCCATAGGCCGTGACGAGGGTGACCTCGGCCGGCCGGGCCGACGAGTACATCGGATAGGTCGACAGCGGCAGCCCGTCGCGATCGAGCACGACCGGCAGGAACAGCGCACCGACGACCGCTGCGGTCACGAGGACGCGTCCGGTGCGACCGACCCCCGACTCGGATGCCGACGCCGACATCCGGTCACGTTATGCGCCGGATCGAAACGGGTCCGATCCGGCCCCCGCCAGTGCGACGGCACCGGGAACGGCCTCGAGATCGACCGGGAGCGGGCCGAGCGGGTCGCCATCGGCCCAGAGCACGTCATCGCCCGACGACTGCTCGACGCGCACCGATCCGGCCTCGTACACCTCGACCGCCGGATGCTCGACGTGACCCCCGCGGAAGACACGGGGGAACACGGTCAGGAACGTCGCTCGACCGACGCCTCCGATCACGACCACCTGGAGCCGCCCGTCATCGGGCCGTGCATCGGGACACACCCGCATCCCACCACCGAAGAACGCCGTGTTCCCAATGGCGAGCAAGGTGGCTTCGGTGACGACCCGCCGGCCGTCGAGCGTGAGCGTCAGGTCGAGCGTGCGGAGCCGCGGGAGCTGGAGCAGGGTCGCGACGGTGTAGCGCTGGGGGCCGTGCGGCCAGCGCAATCCGTTGGCCCGGGCGGTCACGTCGCCGCTGAAGCCGAGCGTCGCCACCGACGCGGCCCAGCCGTGGGTCGTCCGGATCGCATCGATCGGACGCGGGTCGGCGAGCGCCCGTTCGACGCGGACCGACACCAGATCGGCTTCGGCTGTCGAGCCGCCGGGTTCGAGCAGACCGACCGCTCGGGCGAAGTCGTTGCCGGTCCCCATCGGCACGAGTCCGAGCACGGTCGGGGTCCCCGCCACCGCGTCGACCCCGATGCGTGCGATGCCGTCGCCGCCGATGCACACGATCCGCTCCACCCCCTCCGCGACGAGTCGACGCGCGCGCTCCGCCGCGGCGTCGGCGGTCCCCGCGGACACGAGCTCGGGTCGAACACCTCGCACTTCGAGCGCCTCGATGACGCGGTCGACCTCGCGGCGAGCATCGCGGGTCATCGGGTTGCCGAGCACCGGGACGACGCGCACCGCCGAAAGGTAGACGGCCGGACCGGCCGCCCGGTCAGGCGGAGGCTGCGGCCGTGGGCGCCGCGGTCGCCTGCCGCGTGTCGGCCGTGGCGAACGTACCCGCCGACACGACGCGGACGCCCCGGGCCTGACGAACGACGAGCGCCACCGCCGCGGCTCCGAAGGCGAACCAGGTGAATCGGAGATCGGCTCCGTCGGCCCAGATCGCGACGGCCAGTGGACCGCCCGTGCATGCCGTCGCGAGCACGGCCGTCCGGGTGCGGCGGGCCCGGGCCCAACCGATCGGCGCCGCAGCCGCAGCGCCCGCCCGATCGGCGTCGGGTCGAAGAGCCGCCACGGTGAGCAGGACGGTGAAGGTCAGCCAGCCGGCTTCGGCGACACCGCCGCGAGCGGCGACGAAGTCCGCGATGTCGACGTTGTAGACCGTGTTCCCCACCACGATGGCGGTGACGGCCAGCGCGAGGAAGGCCGATGCGCCCGACGGGCGCCGACCCGACGAGGACGGGAGCGCGATCCATGCGACGGCACACAGCAGCGCGACGTCGAAGGCCGGGTAGGCGGTGGCGACCCACTGTGCGGATCCGCTGAGGAACTCGTTGGTCGCGGCGGCCGTGCCGTAGAGCGCCCCGATCGTGCCGGCCGCCACGAGGCCGAGAATCCCGACGTCGACGAGACGTGAGCGGTCGAACCGAACGCGCTGCCCGGCGGGACGTGCCTCGCCGATGACTAGGAGGCCGACGATCAGCACGGGATACATCGCGAGGTAGATCCAGTCCGCGCTCGACGGAAACGCGACGACCGGAGACTCGTCCGTGAGCGACGCCAGGACGGCATCGCCGACGAGGTAGAGGATCGAGGCGGCGAGGACCAGCACCCAACCGGCCAGCGGTCGTGGGCGGAACGCAGCCAGACCGACGGCCATGGCGACGACCGCGATCCAGCCGGCAGTCGTGAACAGGCCCTCGTTCGGCTCCGAGCCGTACGCCGAGACGACGTAGAACTGGACGACGAACACGCCGAGGAACAGCGCTGGGCCCCACGAGTTGCGACTCATGTGCTCGGAATCGGCCCGAACCGGCGAGGCCTTGAGCGGTCGTTGAGGAGCGTCGGTCGTTGCGTCCCTCGGCGCACCCGACGAGACCTTGACGAACCGTGGCGAATCCGTCGACGGTGAGTGAGATCATCCGCGCCGACCGTCGCTCACCGCGGGACCTCGACCACCCCGCGTCAAGATCTCCTCACGACCGATGGCTGTCGATCGGCATCAGACACCACAGATCCGGGGCCGGAGACACTCCCTCGCGCCCACCCGACTCCAGAATCTGGAGAAAGCGCCCGAAAGATCGACGCACCGTCGACCAACGACCACTTCATGCGAGATTCTCAGCTCGATCTTGACGCCTTCAGTGGTCGACCATCACGTACAGTGTCGTCCATGCAGTTGGCGGCTCTCGAACTCGCAGATCCGATGTCCGTGTGGCGACCGGCCTTCTTCGACGTGCTCTCCCGGTGGGCCGCGAAGGCGAAGGCCTGGTGGCGGACCGATCTCCTCGACCTCGACGCCGCATCGGCGCCGACGACGGCGATCGAGCGTGCGGCCGCCCAGTCGGTCGTTGCGCTCGAGCTCGCCATCGACGACATCATCCGGTCGTATCGCCTCGGTCGGGACGAGGTTCGCCTCGGGGCGACCCCGCTCGACCTCACGATCTCGGCGTTCGCACCGCCGACCACTCCGCCGGTGACCGCCGCGACCGTCGCTCGGGACCACTCCGAGC
>JBCCTP010000127.1:0-10598 GCA_039198505.1 Actinomycetota bacterium
GGGCGTCGTCGCTGTGGTCGAGCGACCCTTCATCGTCGAGGACCTCGACGACGTCCGGGTGGTGGTCACGGCGACCGGTCACCGCGACGTCGACCACGCGGTGGCGGCGGCAGCACGTCGACGGGGTATCTGGGTCAACGCCGCCGATCAGCCCGCCGACTGCGACTTCATCCTCCCCGCCATCGCCCGCTCGGGTCGCGTGAGCGTGTCGGTCAGCACCGACGGAGCGAGCCCGGCGCTCGCCGGGCGGTTGCGCGATCGGTGCGCCGAACACCTCGGACCTCGGGTCGCCGCCGCCGCGGAGACGCTGGCAGCCGACCGCCGGCGGGTGCACGCGCGCGGCGAGTCGACCGAACGCCTCGACTGGTCCGCCCGCGTATCGGAGCTGCTCGACGGAACGAACGGGCGCGACCACCTGGAGATGCGGGTTCGGTCGGCCCACCCGTAGCGTGTCGCCGATGGCGGCGCGGCGTTCTCGGCGGTCTCTTCGTGCCGGCGCGTTCCTGGTGCTCGCCGCCCTCATCGCCGGGTGTGTCTCCGAGGCCGACTCCGACGACGCGGGCGACACCTCACCGGCCGAGTCGGCCGATCCGTCCGACCGATCCGACGGAGATCCCGACGCCGACTCGGACGCCGCATCCGGCACCGGGACGGCGAGCGATGGAGACGAAGCATCCGGAGACGGGTCGACACCGGGATTCGCCACCGAGCCGCCGGACCCCGACGGCCTCCCGTCGCTGTCCACGCCCGACCCGGACACGAGGGCCGGCACACTCGACAACGGCCTGCGCTATCTCGTCCGGAGCAACGACAACCCGGGCTCGAAGGCCGAGCTTCGACTCACGATCGACGCGGGCTCCGTCCTCGAGGACGACCAGCAGATCGGTGGCGCCCACTACCTCGAGCACATGTTGTTCAACGGGACCGAGCGATTCCCCGAGAACGAGCTGACGCAGATCCTCCGGAGCTTCGGGGCCGCGTTCGGCGCCGACGTCAACGCCTACACGTCGTACGACGAGACCGTCTACGAGCTGAACGTGCCGGCCGACGGACCCGGCGGGGCGAACGACACCGTCCGTCTCGCCCTCGAGGTGTTCGAGCAGTGGCTCACCGCTGCCACGCTCGCACCCGCCGACGTCGAGGCCGAACGCGGGGTGATCCTCGACGAGTTGCGGGTGCGCGACGAGACGTCGCAGGGGCGCCTCGGCAAGGCGGTCACCGAACTGTTCCTCGACGGGAGCCCGTACGAGGGTCGTCGACCGATCGGAACCGAGGCGGCGATCGTGGCCACGACCCCCGACCCGCTCCGACGCTTCTACGACGACTGGTACCGGCCCGAACTCGCCGGGGTCGTGGTCGTCGGTGACATCGACGTCGACCGCACCGTCGAGTGGATCGACGAGTTGTTCGCCGATGAGGCGGCTCGTGGTTCGTCTCCCGAGCGCCCGGCGCCCATCGTGGACCCGCCGACCTCCACGCAGGTGCGAATCGAGAGCGATCCCGACCTGGTCGAGGGGTACGCGTTCGTGACGCTGCCGACCTCGATCGACGAGTCGCTGTCGCCCGAGGCGGCGTTCCAGGAGGCCATCCACCGATCGCTCGCCTTCGACGTGATCGCGACTCGCCTCGACGACTCCGCCACCCGGGGCGAGGCGCCGTTCGACAGCGCACGGGTCGACAGCAGCGCGTTCGCCCGTTCGATGGTCGCCCCCGAGATCTTCGTCACCGCCGACGGCGACCAGGTCGAGGCGTCGGTCCAGGCGATCGTCGACGAGTACGAGCGCGTCCGCCGCTTCGGCATCTCGCCGACCGAGCTGGAGCGCGCGGTCGAGTCGCGCCGGAGCCGTGCGATCCAGTCGTTCGAGAGTCGCGGCTCGCGCCAGGACTCGTCCTATGCCGAGGAGTACGTCCGTCACCTCCTCGAAGGTGAGTGGTACGTCACCGCCGAGCAGGAGTTCGCCGCGGTCTCCGAGATCCTCGATCGGGCGACGCCGGCGAACGTCGTGCACGTGTTCGTCGACCAACTCGACGCCGCGGGCGCCCACGTCTTCGTCGCCGTGCGTGACGACGAGGTGGACCTGGCTCCGACGGCCGACCGGCTCAGCGAGATCGTCGACGGTGTGGGCGACCGAGACCTCGATCCACCCGCAGCGCCCGTCGAGGTCGGCGACGACCTGATCGATCCCGTTCCCGATCCCGTCGAGGAGACCGGCGTCGAGGCGATGATCGACGACTCGTTCACGTCGATCCTCGAGCCCACCGTGATGACGTTCCCGAATGGCGTCCGGTTCGCCTACAACACCACCACGATCGTCGAGTCGACGGTCTTCCTCGACGGACGCAGTCCGGGTGGTCTCGCAGTACTCGACGAGGATGACGTCGCGGCCGCCCTCGCCGTGCCTCGAGTGATCAGCGAGAGCGGAGTGGGCGACGTCGACCGCGTCGCCCTCGAGGCGTTCCTCGACGACAAGGAGGTCTCGCTCGGTGTCTCGGTCGATCTCTTCGAGGAGACCCTGTCGTCGAGCGCCGCCACGTCCGACATCGAGACGCTGTTCCAGCTCGTCCATCTCACGATGACCGCGCCGCGGATCGATGACGTGGCGGTCGATCGGTACGTCGACGATCTGTTGCCGCTCGCCCGCGACCCGTCGATCGACGCCGGCTACGCCGAGTACGTCGCCCTCCGCGATGCCCGCTACGACGACCCGCGCTTCCTCGCTCCTGCTGCCGACGAGATCGAGGCACTCGGACCCGCTGCCGTCTCGGCGGTCGTCGCCGACCGCTTCGGCGACGCCGGCGACTGGTCGTTCTCTCTGAGCGGCGACGTCGACCCCGAGGTCGTGCGCGATCTCGCGCGTCGGTACCTCGGCACGTTGCCCGCCACGGGTCGCGTCGATGACGTCGACTACGTCGAGCCGCCCCCGCCTGACGGCGTCGTCGTGGCCGAGACGACCGCTGGCGAGGGTCAGACCGCGCGCATCTCACTGCTGTTCAGCACCACGGCGTCATCCGATCGACGCGACGACGTCGCCGCCCGGATCGTCGACGAGGTGGTCTCCGATCGCCTCACCACCGTCGTGCGCGAGCGCCTCGGAGAGACCTACTCACCGTTCGCCGTCGTGACGCTGGGAATCGGCGACGACCCGGCACTCGACGGATACATCACGATCTCGGCGAACCCCGACGACGTCTCGGCCGTGTCGGCCGCCACCGTCGAGGAACTCGCCGACCTGGGCACCGTCGGACCGTCCCAGAGCGAGTTCGACTCGGCGGTCGCCGTCGTGTCCGAAGAACTCGGCTTCGTCAGCGACGTGCAGATCAATCAGGAGGTGCTCGACGTCCTCCTCGACCCATCGGGCACCACCGAGTTCCGGGACTTCGTGTTCGAGTCGGAGCTCGTGTCGGGCTTCTCCCGGACGGAGATCCGGTCGATCATCGCCGAGTGGTTCCCGACCGATCGCTACGTCGAACTCCGCATCGTGCCGCGTTAGCTGCGCCGCGCTGGCGGCTCACCTCGACCTCCGCTGCGCTTCGGTCTCGGATCGCGTGCGGCTCGTCGCTGGCGCTTCCCTCGCCGCCGTGCCGGACGGGGTCCTCCGCGTCAGCTGTCCGCTTCTGCCCGGGCCGGATCCGGACAGTGTCCGCTTCTGCCCGGGCCGGATCCGGACAGTGTCCGCTTTCGCCCGGGCCGGATCCGGACGGTGTTCGCTTTCTCGTCAGTCGCGTTCGGGGCGGCGGCGCTTCGAGATCTCTCGTTGGCTGACCTCGACGAGGTCGCCGGCCCGGATCTCGTAGCTGACGACGTGATCGGTCTGATACGCGCCGCTCCGAGAACGACCCGTCACCACGTCGAGCTCGGTTCCGTCGACCACGGGGATCAGCGCGATCGCTCGGAACCCGTCCTTCGCTCCCGGTGACGAGCGCTTGTCCTCACGGATGAGCAGGCCGGAGTCCCACACCCACACATCGTCGACCGACACGAACCTGCTGCGATGGCTCGACTTCGACTTCGCGACGGTCCCGCCCGGACACACGACGAGGTTGCCCTCCACCCACGGAAACGTGCCGAGCCCGTCGCGGCCGAACGCGGTCTCGAACGCCGCTGCGATGATCGCGTCGTGGTCACCCGACGTGACCGCACGCTCCAGTTGGGCCTGGCGGACCAGCTCGGCCAGATCGTGGAGTTCGTCGTCGGTCATCGCCTCGATCGTGGCGATCAGTCGGTCACGATCGGTCCCGGCGCTCATCGCCGTCGAGTCTGGCCGATTCGCGAACGTCCGCCGCTGTACCGGACCGGGGAGAACTCCCCGGGGTTACGGTCGCCCGGTGCGCCTCGCCCCGGCCCTGGTCGTCGCCTCGCTGGCTCTCGCCGCGAGTGCGTGTGGCGATGACGAGGCGAGCGAACCGGCAGACGACACGTCGATCACCGCCGAGCGCTGCGTCGTGTACCTCCACGGGAAGGGAGGCGGTGGCTCGGCCACCAGCCTCGAGGGCGACGTCGCCCTCGTGCGACCCACGGGGAACGACGAGGGATGGGGCGCCCGCGAGTGGCGGTACTTCCCCGATGATCGACTGGTCGAGGCGACCGAGACCGTCGGCGCGGCACTCGACGCCGTCGGATGCATCGATGCCGTCGTCCACGGGTTCTCCAACGGAGGTGCGTTCGTCGGCGCGCTCGCCTGCTCCGGCGAGACGTTCGACGGCCGCGTCGAGACGTTCGTCGTCGACGATCCGGTGGTCGACGACGGCACCGCCGACTGCTCCCCGGCGGCCGGGGTCGGCATTTCGCTCTACTGGACCGGCGGTCTCGACGCGGAGAGCGTCGCCGGTACCGACTGTGGTGACCTCGACTGGACGTGTGCCGGGGACGTGTTGGTCGGACTCGACGAGTACGCCGCTCGCCTCGGCGTCGAACCACAGCCGAGCCGGTTCGACGAACACGTCCCGTACGAAGATCCGCCGGAGATCGTCGCCTTCCTGGGCTGAACCGGACGACGGATCGGAGATGACACATGTGCACGCACACCGCACACTCGACCCACATCGGTGAGCATCACCACGCCCGGATCCCGCTCACGACGAGCCGATCGCGTCGACGGCCCAAACCGTGGCGAACGCACTGGACCCGGCGTCGGCTGCTGGTCGACTTCGGGGCGGCTGGTGCCGGTGTGGTGCTGCTCGGGGCGTGCTCGTCGGACGGCGACTCGACGACAACTGGCTCGACGACGACTGGCTCGACGAGCGTTCCGTCCGCCGACGCCGCCTCGACCGACTCCGCGCGGCCCGATTCCGAGCCGCCCACCGACTCCGAACCGATCGGCTCGGCGCCGACCGGCGACCCCGGTGTCCCCGAACTCCAGCTCGAACACGTGTCGCTCGGCTTCGTCAACGCGTTCGTGCTCGCTCGCGGCTCCGAGGCCGCGATCGTCGACACCGGCGTCGCCGGGAGCGGGGACGCGATCCTCGAGGGTCTCGCGGCGCTGTCGCTCGGCGCCGACGCGGTCCGCCACGTCGTGCTCACCCACGAGCACGGCGATCACATCGGCGGTCTCGCCGAACTCGAAGGTGATCTGCGGTCCGCCACGGTGTACGCCGGCGCCGGTGACGTCGAGTCGGTCCGAACGTCGCTGCCGCTCGACCAGGTGGGCGATGGCGACGAGATCCTCGGCCTCGGCGTGATCGCCACTCCCGGGCACACCCCGGGGAGCATCTCACTGTTCGACACCGACACCGGGCTCCTCGTGGCCGGCGACACGATCAACGGCGACGGGTCGGGCGGCCTCACCGGTGCCAACCCCGACTTCACGACCGACATGGCGACCGCCGGCGAGTCGATCGCCCGGATGGCCGAGCTCATGCCGCGTGTGGCCGCCTTCGGGCACGGCGGGGGGCCGGTGACGGTCGACGTCGCCGCCCAGCTCCTCGCACTCGTCGCCGGCTGAGACCGTCGGGGTACGGTCGATCCATGCAGTGTCGAGGGGCGATCTACACGGGGACCGGCGATCACTGGGACGTGGTCGACATCGAGGTCGACGAGCCGAGAGCCGGCGAGGTGCTGGTCGAGTGGAAGGTCGCGGGGCTGTGCCACAGCGACGAGCACATGATCACCGGCGACATGGTTCCACCCGACGAAGCGCTCGAGATGATGGGCGTCGGCGAACTCTGGCCGATGATCGGCGGGCACGAGGGTGCCGGCGTCGTCGCTGCGGTCGGTCCCGGGGTCACGTCGGTCGCCGTCGGCGACCACGTCTCGGCGTCGTTCGTCCCCTCCTGTGGAACCTGCCGGTACTGCTGTTCGGGGCAGCAGAACCTCTGCGACGCCGGGGGTGGCGCCTTCCAGAAGGGCATGATCACCGACGGCACCTCGCGGCACCGGGTGGCGGGCGACGGCTCCGAACTCAACATGCTCGCCAAGCTCGGCACGTTCGCCGAGACCACCTGCGTCGCCGAATCGCAGGTCATCAAGGTCGACGACGACCTCCCGCTCGAGGCGGTCGCGCTCGTGTCGTGCGGCGTCGCCACCGGCTGGGGATCGGCCACCAAGCGCGCCGGCGTCCAGACGGGCGACACGGTCGTGGTCGTCGGCATCGGCGGGATCGGCATCAACGCCGTCCAGGGTGCCCGTGCAGCCGGTGCACGACGCGTCATCGCCGTCGATCCGATCGAGTTCAAGCGCGAGACCGCCATGGAGCTCGGCGCCACGCACAGCTTCGCCTCGATGGAGGAGGCGTTCCCGGTCGTCACCGACATGACCGAGGGCCAGATGGCCGACAAGGTCATCATGACGCCCGGCGTCCTCTACGGCGACATGATGCAGCTCGGCACGGCACTCGCCGGCAAGGGCGGCACGATCGTCGTCACGGCGATCTCACCGATCACGCAGACCGAGGCGTCGATCAACCTCTTCGAGCTCGCCATGTGGAACAAGGAGATCAAGGGCACGATCTTCGGATCGCTCAACCCGCGGGTCGACATCCCTCGACTCCTCGGTCTCTACCGCGACGGAATCCTCAAGCTCGACGAGCTCGTCACGCGCACCTACACCCTCGACCAGGTGAACGACGGCTATGAGGCGATGCGCCAGGGCGAGAACATCCGCGGCGTGATCCGCCACGGCTCGTGACCGATCGGGCCACCCACACCGTGACCGACCCCTCCGATCTGCGAACCCTCGTCGACGAACTCGACGCCGACGTGGTGGGACGACGTCGCGAGATCGAGCTCGTCGTCGCCGCGGTCGCCGTCGACCGACACATCGTCATCGAGGGCCCGCCCGGCACCGGCAAGTCGACGCTGCTGCGCGCCGTCGCTCGACAGCTCGGCATCGGCTTCGAGTTCGTCGAGGGCAACGCCGAGCTGACGCCGGCGCGCCTCGTCGGGCACTTCGATCCGGCGAGGGTGCTGGCCGAGGGATACGACCCCGACGTGTTCGTCGCCGGGCCGCTCGTCACGGCGCTACGCGACGGTGCCCTCCTGTACGTCGAGGAGTTGAACCGGATCCCCGAGGAGACGCTCAACGTGCTCATCACCGTGATGAGCGAACGTGAACTGCACGTGCCGCGACTCGGTCGGATCGAAGCTGCGTCCGGGTTCCGGTTGGTCGCCGCGATGAACCCGTTCGATGCCGTCGGCACCGCACGCATCTCCGGTGCGGTCTACGACCGCGTGTGTCGCATCGCCGTCGACTACCAGTCCGCGGCAGACGAGATCGCGATCACACGGCGCGTCACGTCGGGGTCGGGTTCCTCCACTGCGGGTGCGACCGCCGACGTCGACCGCATCGTCCGTCTCGTGCGCGCCACCCGGGATCATCCCGACGTGCGCGTGGGCTCGTCGGTCCGCGGTGCGATCGACATGGCCGAGGTCACCCGGTCGCTCGCGACGCTGCGCAACGGGGGCTCGACGTCGAACGACGTGTCCCTCGACGCCGCACTCGTCGCCCTGTCCGGACGGATCCGCATCCGCGAGGGGTGCTCCCGCACCGCCGAGGACGTGGTCACCGAACTCTGGCGCGAGGTGTTCGCCGCGCCCGACGGCCCCGACGCCGACGGCAGCGGTGACGGCGACGACGAGGGAAAAGCGACGGCCCCGGCCGGGGCGATGACGACGTAGCGCCGCCGGCCGAGCCCGACGTGAAGGAGGGCGACGAGGCCGACGACGAGATCGCGGACGCCCGGCGGAAGACGACATCGCGTCGCGAACTCGAGCGCCAGCCCGACTTCGAGGAGGTGTCGCCCGAGGTGGGCCATCTCGACGAGGAGGCCTTCGACGAGCTGATGCAGGAGGATCCCGATCGGCTCCTGGGAATGCTCGCCGATCTCACGGGAGCGACCGACCAGCGGCTCCGGGAGCTCGCCCGTCGTCTGGCCGGTCGACTGTTCCTCGATCTCTCGACCCGCGGTCCGATGCGACCTCGTGGAGTCGGGCGTCTCGCCACGCGCCCGTATCGGCCCGACGCCGGCGACGTCGACCTCGACGCGAGTCTCGATGCCATCGTCACCGCACGCGCCACCGACACGGCCCCCGACCCGGACGATCTCCGGGTGCGGACGTGGGCCACTCCGGCGACGGCGCTGTGCCTCGTCGTCGACCGCAGCGGTTCCATGGGCGGCGAACCGCTGGCCACGGCCGGCGTCGCGGCAGCCGCCGTGGCGTGGAGGGCGCCCGACGACTACTCGGTCCTGTCGTTCGGCAACGACGTCATCGCGGTCAAGTCGCAGGACGTCGCGAAGTCGAGCGAGATGGTCGTCGACGGTGTGCTCGCACTGCGAGGTTTCGGTACCACCGACCTGGCGGGAGCGCTCGTGGCGGCGCAGATGCAGCTCGCACGCTCGGCCGCGGCCCGGAAGATCGCGGTGTTGTTCTCGGACTGTCGCCCCACCGTCGACGGCGACGTGTGGCAGGCCGCCGCCGGACTCGACGAACTGATGGTGGTCGCACCCGACGGTGACAGCGTCGAGGCCGAGGAGTTCGCCGCACGCGTCGGCGCCGCAGTCACGACGACGACGGGACCGTCCGACGCGGTGGCCGCTCTGTCGCGCGTGCTCGACCGCTCGTCGTGACGCGCCCGTCGTGACCCGTTCGTCGGCACTCACTCGTCTTCGAGGGCCCGCCGACTCGCTCGCGCCTCGGGGACGACCACGATGCCCGACTCGGGGTCGCCGTCGAGCCATGCCGCACCGGCGCGCCACTCGGGGGTGTCGCCCGTGCGCAGCCACGTGCGATGCACCCGGACGGGGCCCGTGCGGTGCACCCACTCACCGGTCGACGGGTCGAGGAGCATCCGAGCGTCCATGATGTCGGGGCTGGTGACGCGAGCGTCGTCGCTCGCTCGGCGGTTGCGGACACCGTCGACGTAGTACGCCCAGAGATGACGGGCGCCGCCGGTCACGTCTCGTTCCAGCATCAACAGCTCCCCGTCGGGCGACACGATCAGCTCGGCGATGCTGTAGGTCCCCTCACCGCCCCGGTAGCCGGCATCTCGCGTCCCCACGGCCGCTCGACACGTGAAGGTGCTCGTCGGCTCGAAGGCTCCGCGCAGCTTCAGCGAGCGGCCTCCCTTCGAGCCCTTGTACCTGGTGCATCCGATGAGGTCCCAGTGCCCACCGTGTTCGCTCAGCTGGCGATCGATCACGATCCCCGCCCTGTTGGCGATCTCCTTCAGTCGTCGATCGAGGTACCGCCCGCTGAGGATCTGACGGATGCGGGTCGAGCGAGGGCGCCATCGCTCGCGGAACGTCGCGTCGGACTCCCAGACCTCGTCGAACGCCTCGAGGAAGCGGAGCAGCGACTCACTCAGTCCCGACGTGAAGCCGGCGTCCGTCCGGGCATCGGCGTCCCGGAGACGGCGGAAGGCATCGGAGACCGGCACCCGGGCGGGTGTCTCGTCGGAGTGGTCGACCGTGGCGTTCATGGTCGCTCGCCGTCCGAGTCCGTTGCGGCCGATGCCTGGTCCATCGGGCCGAGCACGCGGTCGACGATGGGGTTGGTGAAGCGGCCGGCGGGGTCGAGACGCCGACGGACGTCGTCGAGACGGTCGACTCGCTCGCCGTGCATCCGCCGGAGATCGTGCACGTCGAGCCCCTCGCACCACTTCCCGAGGTGGACGCGTGCATCGGTGTCACGGATCCACTCCTCGACGTCGGCGAAGTACTCGCCGACCGCGCCGGACTGGTTGCAGCACAGACACAGCCAGGCGGTGTCGCGTTCCACGCCCGCTCCGATGAAGGAGATGTCGTGCCCCGCCGGGTTGAACCGGATCTCGACGAGGAGGAACGGGAGCCGCTGGCGCTCGTATCGCCGCTCGTACAGTTCGAGCAGTTCACGCAGGTCGGACCACACGCGCGCTCGCGGGACGGCGATCTCGAGCTCCTGGTGCAGGTGGTACTGACTGCGGCTGAACGCCTCGTGGGAGTGGAGCACCAGTTCGGTCGGCCGCTGCAGACGGAGGGCCGCCGAGGCCGTCTTCGGCAGCAGCCCCCAGTGCGCCGTGGCATCGCCGAAGGTGGCCGCCGACACGGCCGCCTTCGCCTCGTTCAGCGATTCGCGGAACGCTCCCAGTCGGGAGCGACGTCGGTCGGTTCGAGTCCAGGTGTGGA
>JBCCTP010000128.1:0-10576 GCA_039198505.1 Actinomycetota bacterium
GATCCCGCCCGCACCCGGAGTGGTGCCGCCGGGGACGCCGCCTCCCGCTCCCCCGCCTCCGCCCAGTTGAGATCAGCCGACGGTTCGCTCGACGCGGAGGACGCCGACCTCGACCTCGTCGTCGCCCAGGGATCGAGATTCGCGGGCGATCGGTTCCGCCGTCGCGGCCGGGAGTGCATCGATCGTCGACGGGTGGAGGACCACTCCGCCACGGACGTCGCCACCGATGGCGAGTTCGAGCGCCTCCCGTGCGGGACGACCCCACACCGAGTACGTCAAGCCGACCGGATCGACCACGCCAGTGGCGGCCGGGCCGCTGCTCATGGCGACGCCGTGGCGGACCGAGTTGCCGGTGTCGTCGACGACGGCCGAGACCAGTGGTCCGACTTCGACGGCGAAGTCGATCGCGCTCTCGGCGGCGACACCGGGACGGCCCACACCGGCGAGGAAGACGTGGTGATCGACGGACGAGTGCACGCGTTCGAGGCCATGGTCGGCCGCGGCCGTCTCGATGTCGGACACGAGCGTCGACAGGAGCTCGGCCTCAGGGCCGATGTCGCCGGTCTCGGAGTCGCCCACGACGAGCAACACCACGACGACGGTCACGTCGTCGAGGAGGTCACCGAGTTCGAGATCCTGTTCGTGCACGGCCGCGACGGCCCGATCGGGGAGGGCCGAGCGGAGCAGTTCCTCGGTCGCTGCCTCCTGGTCGGCCAGCGCCCGACGTTCGGCGGCGAGCGCACCGGCGAACCGGCGCAGTTGGCGGCCGAGATGCGCGAACTCGTCGGCGCTGCGGTCGTCGAGCGGTGGGTCGAGATCGCCTGCGGCGATGGAGTCGGCGGCGGCGGAGAGCGGCGCGATCGGTGAGGCGATCCGACGTGCGAGCCACCACGACGCGGCTGCGACGACGATCGCGAGCAGCACCGCCGCGAGCAGTACTCGGAGCAGGTGCGAGTCGAGCGGTTGTCGGGCCTCTCCGGTCTCGAGGTCGGCGACCACGACCCAGTCGAGCCCGGCGACGTCGATCGTCGACGCGACGCTCAGCGTGTCGTCGCCGAGCGGGCCGGTGGACTCACCGACGAACCGCTCACCGTTCGACGCCGCGCGGACCGCGGACGTGTCGACGGTCTGCACGAAGACGGTCGAGCCGTTGGAACGGATCGCCGCGGCCTCGTCGGTGTCGCCCAGATCGTCGAGGTACCCCTCGGGGTCCTCGATCCAGCCGCGGACGTCAGATCGCAGACGGCCGTCACTCCCGACGACGTACGTCTCACCGGTGTCCTCGAGTCCGATCGACTCCCACGCTCCGCCGACGTTCAGGACGTCGTTCAAGGCAGCGATCGGAACCTCACCGACAAGGACGGCAACGGGCGCCTGCCCGTCACGCACCACGGCGGCCGTGAACATCACCGGCTCGCCGAACCGGGCGAGATACGGGGTGAAGTCGAGCACGATCGACTGTCCGCTCGGTACCTGCAGCAGACGCTCCTCGAGCGCGTCGGCGAGCGACCGCTCGCCGATGGACTGGTTCTCGAGAGTGGCGCCGAAGTCGAGTCCCTTGTCGGTGGAGTAGACGACGCGAGCGTCGTCGAGTCGGATCAGCATCATCCGGTCGAGGAGTGCGGCGTCGGTGATCGCACGCAGTTCCTCGTGGAGTTCGGCGTGCACCTCGGTGTACTCCGACCCGTCGCCGGGGTCGGCCAACTCGCCGGGCACATCCTCGTCGACGGCGACCACGTAGTGGTACAGCAGATACTCGGACGACGAGTCGAGCGCGGTCAGCTCGGAGGGAGGCGTGAGGCCGACCGCCGTCAGCCGCGCCGCAAGGTCCTCACTGGCGACGACGGCGTCGAACGCGTCCTGCACCTCGGCAGCCTGCTCGTCGGTCAACGACTCGTCCTCGAGCGTGGCGAACGCATCGACCAGTCGTGTGGCCGACGATGCGACACCCGGGTCGTTCGCCACGACGGCGGTCCTCGACCGGATGTTGTCGAGCCCGCGCTCGATCGCCGCGACGCGTTCGTCTTGAACAGCGGAGAGGCGACCTTCGACTTCGTTGTTGATGAGCTGGCGCGCCTCGACGAATCCGAGAACGCCGATCCCGATGATCGACACGACGGTGATCAACGCGAACGCGACTCCGATGTGGCGTCGAAGCGTCCAACCTCGGGTGTGCTCGGTCAGTTGGGCGTCGGCGTACTTGCGAACCGACCACTCGGTGGCCGAAGCCGCCGCCGATGAGGGAGCCGGAGAGGTCGGCGGGGTGACGGTCGGGGACGAGGTGGACTCGGACGCGCTCATGCGTCACCTCCGTCCGGAGCGTCGACGTCGGTCTCCTCGTTCGATTCGGCGACGGGCTCGACCGCCCGGAGCGCACGCTCGAGGCGGCGACGACGCACGGTTGCGAGCTGGTTGATGGCCCGGGACAGCTGCGGATCGCGGCTCGCGACGCCGGCCGCGACCTCCCCGTCGACGCTGATCACCTCGCAGTCGACCGTGGCCACGGCTCGCTGATCGACGCCGAGTTCGTCGCCGGCACCGCCGAGTCCGAACACGTCGCCGGGCCGCAGATCGGTCACCGAGATCGGCCGACCGTCGGCGCCGTCGACGACGATCTGCGCCGCGCCCTCGATCAACACGTCGAGCGCCGACGGATCGGACAGCGCCGCGATGACCTCTCCCGCGGCGAAGCGCGCTTGACGTGCGGTGGTCGCCAACCGATCGAGCTCGTCGGCGTCGACGGCCGCGAGGAGAGGTGCGGACGCCAGCCGGGACCGGAGCAGGACACGGTCGGGACCGCTCGCGCCTGACGCTCCGCCGTCGTGGAGGAAGAGGTCCTGGGCCGGGCTCGGAAGCGGAACACCCATCCGTTCCGACCAGTACCACACCAGCCCGCCGAAGTCGCTCGACACCTGGGGACGGCGCGAGTAGTCGTCGATCCACAGCCGGACCTCGTAGGTCATCAGCGGATCGTCGACGGCCGTGACCGCCACGTCGGGACCGGGGTCGTCCAACACGCCGGGAGTCGACCGTGCGGCGGCGAGGAGCATCTCCTTCGCCCGGTTCGGCGGGTTCACGAAGGCGACCTGGACCGGGAAGCGGATCCGGTGCAGGCGTGTCGGCTCGTCGTAGTTGACGAGCGTCGCACCGGCCAGCGTCGCGTTCGGGACCACGACCAGGTCGCCGTCTCGGTTGGTGATCCGCGTCGATCGCCAGTTGACGTCGACGACCCGTCCCTCGAGGTCACCGTGCTGGATCCAGTCGCCGGGCTGGAACGGCTGGTCGACGAGCAGCAGCATCCCCGAGGCGAGGCCGCTCAGCGTGTCCTGCAAAGCGAACGACACGACCAGCGAACTGACGCCGAGCGCTGTCAGCGCGCCCGAGAGATCGACACCCCAGACTCCGGCAACGAGGATCCAGAAGAAGAGACCGATCACGAGCGCTCGAGGGAGCGCCAGCAGCAACTGGGGGATCGCCCGCTGTCCATCGATCCGCGGTCGGTCACGGATCGCCGCCACGATGATGCGCACCGCCTGGAGCGCTGCGACGGCGCCGGCGACGGCCGCGGCCGTGCCGATGAGCACCGGGACGATGTGGTCGGAGTCGAGGCCGAGCACCTCGCGTGCGAGCGTGAGCAGGACCAGCAGCGGAACGAGCCAGATGCGGATCACTGCGACGACCGACGACCAGCTCGAGCGGCGTTGCCGCAGACGCTCCTGGATCTCGCCGAGGCCGACCACCACGAGCGGGAGTGCGACCACGGCCGCCACACCCCAGCCGAGCACGTCGTCGGTTCCGATGTCGAGATCAGTCATCACCGAACCGTCCTTCGTCGCCGGTCACGGCCTCGAGCGCCTCGTCGACGGTCGTGAGATCGAGTGACCAACCGAGTTCGGAGCGGTCGGGGTCGACCGGCCGCGCTGCTCCGGCGACGTCGGGAGGCAGCAGCGCCAGCGTGCTCGCGGACACGACGATCGCACCGTCGCCACCATTGCGCGACAGCAGGAAGACGTCGGTGACGGTCGGACCCCAGACGTCGTAGACGAGGCGACTCCGACCGCCGAGACCGGCCGAGACCGGGCCGGTGTGGACTGCGAAGTGGGCGCGGATCCCGGCGCCCCCGGACTCGGACACGATCTCCACGGCCTCGCGAGCGAACGCGACGGCCCGCGGGGCATGGTCGATCAGCGCTCGATCGTGCCCGCACGCGATGAGCATCGAGTCGCCGACGATCTTGATGCGCTCGACGGCATGTCGGCCGGCCAACGTGTCGATCGCCGACGTCACGGCGTGGAATCGGGAGCGACCTCCGGCCAGCGAGGACTCGCCGTCGACCTCGGACAAACCGCGCAGGACGGCCACGACGAGGGTTGCCGACGGGATGCGATCGAAGACATCACGGTCTCCGGCCTCGACCCGCGCGCTGACGGCCGACGGAAGCAGTGTGCCGAGCAGGGTTCGACGCCGTGCGTCGGCGACCTCGACGTCGCGACGTTGCTCGTCGAGCCGGTCCTGCATCACCGTGAAGTCGTCGGCGAGTCGACCGAACTCGACCGGCCCGCGCTCGACGGCTTCGGTCAGCTCGCGCGGGTCGACGTCTCGATCGAGTCGATCACCGATCAATCGGACCGGACGGATGAGTCGGTTGGCCCATGCAACGGCGACCAGGGACAGCACGAGCAGCCCGATGGCCGAGATCCGGATGACGTCGTTGCGGTAGTCGCGTGTCTCCGCGTCGACCTCCGCCACGAGGATCTGGCTGGCGACACGCCAGTCGAGATCGGGATCGTCGATGTCGGCCACGAATGCCTCGACCCTCCGCCCGACCGAGTCGGTGAGCTCGATCGGAGCGTCCGACGAGTCGGCCGCCGTGAGGATCGCCGGATCGAGCTCGAGCACGGTCGCGGTCGTTCCGATCGCCTCGACCCGAGCCGCCCCGTCGGCGTCGAGGGCACCGTTCTCGGTCGCGACATCGAGGAACTCCTCAGGAGACTCTTCGTGCGCTCGGAGATCGGTGCGCACGATCCCGTCCGCCCCCACGACCAGGTTCTGACCGGAGCGCCCGAGCGGAGCGATGTCGGCGCCGTCGACGGGCCCGACGGCTTCGTCGAGATCGGCGCCCTCGTGGACGACGACGAGCGACCCGACCACCTGGCCGTCGGCGCGGACCACGGGGGCAGCGGCTGCGGCGGCCGGTCGATCTGCGATGGGTGCGTACGGGGCGATGTCGCCCAGCAACGGGCCGGTTTCGGGAGCGAGTCGCACCGAAAGCGAGAGCCGAGCCGTCTCGGAACCGCCGTATGGCCCGGACCGGAGATCGGTGCCGAGGTCGGGTCCGCGTCCGGCGCTGTACACGATCCGGTTCGACGAGTCGACGAGCAGGACGTCGAGCAGGTCGAGGCGCTGGGCCGCCTGATCGAAGAACGAGCCGAACTCGTCGCTGACGGCGAGCCACTCGTCGATGCCGGAGAGATCGATCGGAACGTCGTCGGTGTCGGTCTCGGAGCCGTCGGATCGCACGGCGATCGCCGTGGCCTGCAACGTGAGGGCCTCGGGCGAGTCCGGGAGCACCGAGGACAGCGACGGAGTGGCGCCACGGGCGGCGCCCAGTTCGGGGAGCAGTTCCCGCTGGTACCAGTCGGTCACGACGTCGAGCTGCTGCGCAGTGGGAGGCTCGATCTCGTCGTACGCGTCGGCGAAGGCGACCAGCGCATCCGCCGTCGCCGGACCCGACGCCAGGATCGTTGCGTCGCTCCGCCAGTCGGACAGGAGCAACTGGACGGCGATGACGGCACTCCCCCGCACCGCGGACAACCGCTCGTCGGCGAGGTCGTCGCCCACGTCCTCACCGGAGCCCAGGCCGACGCCGAGTGTGACGGTGATCGAGACCAGCGCCACGACCACGGCGGCCAGACCGAGTCGCGTCGCGACCGACGTCCGCCGCCCGCGGCGCTGTGTTCGACTCCCCCCGCTCGGCTCGCCGTCGGAGGGGGCCTCCGGCCCCAACGTCATGCTGCTCGTCTCTGCTCGTCCTGCACTCGAAGCGATCCGTCCGTCGACGGGCGGCTCACAGTAGAGCACACAGGGTGGTCGACCTCCGTGACGCTCCGAGCGCTCGTCGACGCAGGCTCTGGCGCCCGCTCTGACGAGGGCGAGTCGATCGCGACCGCCGACTACGGTCGGCGGCCATGAAGGTGGCCCTGACCGTCAACGACTTCCTGAACCGCGCCGAGCTCGTGTATCCCGATCGCGTCGCGATCGTCGACGAGCCCGACCAGCCGGCCGAGTCCTGGGGCACGATCACATATCGCGAGATGGCCCGCCGCGCCCGTGCCATGGCTGCCGGTCTCGACGAACTCGGCATCGGGGTTGGGGAACGCGTCGCGATCGTGTCGCACAACTCCGCTCGCCTGCTCACCGCGCTCTTCGGCGTGTCAGGTTCGGGTCGCATCCTCGTGCCGATCAACTTCCGCCTCGTCGCCGAGGAGGTCCGGTACATCGTCGAACACTCCGGAGCACGCATGTTGTTCGTCGATCCGGAGCTCGAGGAGGCCCTGGCGTCGGTCGAGTGCGAGCGGAAGTTCACGATCGGGAGCGCCGCCGACGATGCGTGGATGCGGTACGACGTCGAGCCCCAGCCGTGGGAGGGCGACGAGGACGCGACCGCCACGATCAACTACACGTCGGGCACGACGGCCCGCCCGAAGGGCGTGCAGCTCACACACCGCAACGTGTGGATCAACGCGAGCACCTTCGGGTGGCACATGGGCGTCAACGACCGCGACGTCTATCTCCACACGCTTCCGCAGTTCCACTGCAACGGCTGGGGAATGCTCTATGCGGTCAGTGGCATGGGCGGCAAGCACATCATCATCCGCAAGATCGACGGCCACGAGATCCTGCGACGCGTCGACGAGCACGGTGTCACGCTCATCTGTGGTGCCCCGGCGGTTCTCAACGCCGTACTCGACGCCGCCGCCGAACTCGCTGCCGAGGGGAAGCCGATCCCCGGACGCGACCGGGTGCGTATCGTCGTCGCCGGAGCTCCTCCGCCGACCCGCACGATCGAACGCACCGAGACCGAGCTCGGATGGGAGTTCGTGCAGATCTACGGCCTCACCGAGACGGCTCCACTGCTCACGATCAACCGCAACCGAGCCGAGTTCGACGAACTGACTCCCGCCGAGCGGGCTCAGCGCCTGAGCCGCGCGGGCGTGCCGTCGATCGGGACCACCATGTCCACCGATGCCGAGGGCGAGATCATGGCCCGCAGCAACACGGTCATGGAGGGCTACTGGGAGCAGCCCGAACAGACCGAGATGGCGATCCGCGACGGGTTCTTCCACACCGGTGACGGCGGATTGATCGACGGCGAGGCGTACGTCGTGATCTCCGACCGCAAGAAGGACGTCATCATCTCGGGCGGCGAGAACGTCTCGTCGATCGAGGTCGAGGACGCGATCTTCCAGCACCCCGACGTCACCGAGGTCGCCGTGATCGGCATCCCCGACGAGAAGTGGGGCGAGTTGGTGACCGCCCTGGTCGTCACGTCACCCGGCAGCGACCTCGACGAGGCGGCGGTCATCGCCTGGTCGAAGGAGCGCCTCGCCGGCTACAAGTGCCCGAAGAAGGTCGAGTTCCGCGAGGAGCTGGCGCGCACCGCCACCGGCAAGCTGCAGAAGTTCAAGCTGCGGGAACCGTTCTGGGCGGGAGCCGAGAAGCAGATCAACTGACGGACGACGACGAACGCCATGGGAGCCGCATCGGACCCCGCGAGCACGTCGTCGGCGGGGATGGCCCCGTTCGAGGCGGTCAATCACTTCTTCGAGCGGGCGGCCGACCGGATCGATCTGCCCGACTCTGCTCGCACGCTGCTGAAGACTCCCGAGCGGGAGATGCGGGTCCAGATCCCGCTGCGTCGCGAGAACGGGGACCTCGACGTCCTCGTCGGGTACCGCGTCCAGCACAACGGTGCCCGGGGGCCGTACAAGGGTGGGATCCGGTACCACCCGACCGCTGACCTCGACGAGGTCCGGGCGCTCGCATCGCTGATGACCTGGAAGACCGCCGTCGTCGACGTTCCGTACGGCGGCGCAAAGGGCGGTGTCGAGGTCGACACGTCCGTCCTGTCCCAGCGCGAGATCGAGCTCCTCACCCGGCGGTACACGCGGGCCATCGCCGAGATCATCGGCCCGACCGAGGACATCCCCGCACCCGACATGGCGACGAACTCGCAGGTGATGGCGTGGATCGTCGACGAGTATTCGCAGCGGTACGGCTACTACCCCGGCGTGGTCACCGGGAAGCCGATCGAACTGGGCGGGAGCGTGGGGCGCACCGAGGCCACCGGCACCGGATGCATCGTGTGCCTCGACCAGGTGGTCACGCAGCGGAAGCTGACGCGCGAGTCGACACGGATCGCCATCCAGGGATTCGGCAACGTCGGTTCGTGGGCGGCGTTCGAGGCGGCCGAGCGCGACTACCCGGTGGTGGCGGTGTCCGACCAGTACGGCGGAATCCACTCGGCCGACGGTCTCGACGTGACCGCCCTCATCGCGCACGTCGGCGCAACCGGCAGCGTCGTCGACTTCCCCGGCGCCGAGGCCATCACGAACGACGAGCTCCTCGCTCTCGACGTCGAAGCGCTGATCCCGGCGGCGATCGCCGGCGTGATCAACCCGGGCAACGTCCACACCGTCAACGCCGACATCATCGTCGAAGGCGCCAACGGACCGATCACGCCTCGGGCCGATGACGCACTCCACGAGGGTGGCGTCACGGTCGTCCCCGACATCGTCGCCAACGCCGGCGGGGTCACGGTGAGCTACTTCGAGTGGGTCCAGAACATCCAGCGGTTCCGATGGAATCGTCAGCGCGTGATGGGCGAACTCGAGTCGATGCTCACGTCCGCGTATCGCCTGATGGCCCAGCGAGCGGACGAACTCGACGTGTCGATGCGGACCGCTGCGTTCATCGTGGGCGTCGAACGCGTCCGCGAAGCCAGCGAACTCCGCGGCATGCTCTGACCCGGATCCTGGAACCGTCGCCTCCCGGGTCTGACCCGGGAGGTCACGCTCACTCGAGGGTGGCGTAGGTGGTCGAGCGGTCGTCGACCGTGTCGCCGCGCACCTCGGCGACCGACGCCTCGAGGTCGGCCAAGTAGTCGTCGATCGCGCCGGTGTTGGTGTTGCTCACCGTCGAGTGGAGGTTGTCGGGCGGCGCCTGGCGGTCGTGGTACCAGCCGCGCCGGAGCAGGGCGTCGCCGAGGGCGAAGGCGTCGATCCCCGAGCCGGGCTCGCCGGCCATCGCGACGAGGTGGAACCGGCCGTCGCCCAGTACGCGCACTCCGTCGATGGCGGTGATCCCCGCACGCATCCGGTCGGCGTTCTCGAGCGTCCGACGAGTGAGGTCCAGATACCCGTCGACGCCGAGGTGCGACATCACGGCCCAGGCGCACGCCATCGGCAGACCCGATCGCGTGCCCTGCATGTTGGGCGATGCGTAGAAGCCACCGAGCCAGTCGTCGAACACGAACGTCTGGTACTTCCGGAGCTGCTTCGTGCGGTGGAGGATCACCGACACACCCTTCGGGGCGTACCCGAGCTTGTGGATGTCGGCCGAGATGGTGGTGACACCCGGGACTCGGAAGTCCCACGGGCTGACGTCGCGACCGAGGCGCTCGGCGAACGGCAGGACGAAACCGCCCATGCACGCGTCGACGTGGCACGAGGCGTCGACCGACTGCGCCAACGCGGCGATGGCCGGGATGTCGTCCTGGACGCCCTGCGGGTACTGCGGCGCCGACCCGACGACGAGCGCCGTGTTCTCGTTCACCGCGGCAGCCATGGCATCGACATCGGCCGTGAAGTCGTCCCGGACGGGAACCGCGCGCACGCTCAGACCGAAGTTGTGCGCCGCCTTGTGGAACGCCGCATGCGCCGATGTCGGCAACACGATCTCGGGCTCGGTGACGCCGCGTTCGTTCTCGGCGCGCTCGCGGGCGGCGAGGACACCGCAGAGGATCGACTCGGTCCCGCCCGACGTGAGGAAACCGGCGGCCGGACCGTCATCGAGGTCGAGCCCGTTCAGCAGACCGGCCGTCCAGCCGACGACCTCTCGCTGGATCTCGCCGAGCGACGGGAACGCCTGCGTGTTGAGCGCGTTCTCGTGGAGGTAGAGCTTCGCCGCCTCCTCGGCCACCCGGTGCACCGACTCGCCGCCGTCGTAGACCATCCCGAACGTGCGCCCGTCCTGCCAGCGGACGTCGTCGACACGTTTCCCGACGAGATCGCCGATCACGTCGTCGACGGGCCGGCCGCTCTGGTGCAACTCCATCTCCTCAGTGTGACAGGGCGACCGCAGCGCCGCAGCACGTGCAGAACCGCACTACCGTCGCTCCGGGAAACGGCACGCCCTCCGCCTCATCCGTCGACTCCTCCCGATGGCCACCGACGACAGCACCCCGGCCAGCACCACCGAGGCCCTCCGTGACGCAGTCGGGACCGCGCTCCTGGCCGGCGGTCGCCGGACGACGCTCGACGATCGAATGGCCGACCTGCTCGTCCCGGGCATCGCC
>JBCCTP010000129.1:0-10573 GCA_039198505.1 Actinomycetota bacterium
CGGCGGCGACCTGCAGATCATCGTGCTCGTGCCACTCATCGCGCTCGCGCTCGGCGCGCTGCTGACGTACACCACGATCGGCAAGGCGGTGTCCGCGTCGGCCGACAACCCGGCACTCAGTCGGCTGTCGGGAATCAACCCGCACGTCGTGTCCACCCTGGTGTGGACCGCAGGCGGCGTGCTCGCCACCATCTCGATGATCCTCCTGAGCGCCGGTCAGTCGGCGAACGGTGTCGAGAACCTCGGGCCCTTCACCCTGACCCACGCCCTCGCCGCCGCGGTCGTCGCCCGCCTGCGGTCGTTTCCCGTGGCGATGTTCGCCGGCATCGCCATCGGCGTCGCGAAGAACCTCTTCGACTTCAACTTCCTCGACGATCCAGGCCTGTCGACGCTGTTCGTGTTCGCCGTGATCGTCGTCGCCCTGTGGTGGCAGAGCCGGGACGACCACGGCGAGGCGGTTCTCGCCTTCGTGCCGAAGGTCCGCCCGATTCCCTCCCGGCTCCAGACGGTCTGGTGGATTCGCAACCTGTCGCGCCTCGTGCTCGTGCCGGCCCTCGTCCTCGTGGTGCTGTTCACGTGGCACCACGAGTCGATCTTCTCGTTCATCAACGACGTCCAGGGCGTCTGGGAGGCGCCCGACCGGATCCGCCCGTCGCAGTTCTTCCTCTGGTCGACGATCGTGGCGTTCACGATCTGCGTGGCCTCGCTCACCGTGATCACCGGCTGGTCGGGTCAGCTGTCGATCGCGCAGTTGGCGTACGCCGGCCTCGGTGCCTTCACCGCGGCCGCGCTGAACCGGGGTGCCGAGCTCGACATCGGCTGGGGGGACACCCGTCTGATCGACGTCGAGTTCCCCGCCGTCCCCACGATTCCGGCCATCGTGCTCGCCGCCTTCATCACGGCGGCGATCGCCGCTCTCACCGGCGTGGGCGCGCTGCGCGTCCGGGGGCTCCTCCTGGCCGTGTCGACCTTCGCGTTCGCGATCGCGGCCGAGTCGTACCTCTACGACCGGCCGTTCTTCAGCGGCGGGGACAACAGCGTCGTCTTCCCACGCGGCTGGCTGTTCGGCTGGGACCTGTCCGACCAGCGGACGTTCTTCTACTTCGCCCTCGGCTCGATGGTGCTCACGTTCGTGCTGATCGGGCACCTGCGACGCTCGGGCGTGGGTCGCTCGATCATCGCCGTGCGGGACAACCCCGACACCGCCGCGGCGTACACGGTGTCGCCGGTGCGGACGAAGCTCGTGGCGTTCGCCGTCGCCGGCGGCATCGCAGGTCTCGGTGGCGGGCTGCTCGGCAACGCGAGCCGCCAGATCAGCTCCGGCGAGTCGCTGTTCCAGGTCGAGGACTCGCTGCAGGCGGTGAACATGGTCGTCATCGGCGGACTCGGCTCGGTCATCGGACCGCTGCTCGGCGCGCTCTGGACACTCGGACTGCCCGCCTTCTTCCCCGACAGCAACCTGATCTCGCTCCTGGCGTCGTCGGTCGGGTTCCTGATCGTCCTCATGTACTTTCCCGGCGGTTTCGTCCAGGTGGCCCACAACGCTCGCGACGCGATCATCGGCTGGGCGGAGCGCCGGCTGCCGGAGCAGCCGCACCACGACTCCCCCACCTCGGCGGCCTCGGTCGTGCGCAACGATCGCTCGTTCGAGCCGGCGACGCTGTCGGTGCGCGACGTGTCGGTCCGGTTCGGCGGCCTCCAGGCGCTGCGCGACGTCTCGATCGACGTGCGCGACGGCGAGATCGTCGGGCTGATCGGCACCAACGGTGCGGGCAAGACGACGCTGATGAACGCGGTCGGTGGCTTCGTGCCGTCGACGGGATCTGTCGAACTCGGCGGAACCGATCTGTCAGCGATGCGCCCCACGGCCCGGGCGCGAGCCGGCCTCGGCCGGACCTTCCAAGCAGCGACCCTCTTCCCCGGCCTCACCGTGCGGGAGACCGTGCAGGTCGCGCTCGAGTCCCGGTATCGGTCGTCGTTCGTCCGCAGTGCGCTGTTCCTCGACCGATCGATCGAGAAGCGGCGCGGCGCGGCGGCCGACGACCTCATCGACTTCCTCGGCCTCGGCCGCTACGCCGACTCGTTCATCTCCGACCTGTCGACCGGCACCCGTCGGATCGTCGAACTCGGCGGGTTGCTCGCCGTCGACGCCCGCGTGCTGTGCCTCGACGAGCCGACCGCCGGTGTCGCACAGCGCGAGACCGAGGCGTTCGGCCCGCTGATCGTCGAGATCCGGCGCGAGATGCAGGCGTCGATGCTGGTGATCGAGCACGACATGCCGCTGATCATGAGCATCAGCGATCGCATCTACTGCCTCGAGGCCGGCTCGGTGATCGCCGAGGGCGAACCGGACGCCGTCCGAAACGACCCGCTCGTGATCGCCAGCTACCTCGGCGACGACGAGCGTGCCATCATGCGCAGCCACGTCTGAGCAGGTCGGACGCCCGCCGACGACGAGACCTACCCGACGGCGGCGAGCAGCGCCTCGACGAGGTCGACGGTGTCAGCACGCTCGAGCACGTTCGTGTTGGCGTTCACGACGATGGTGATGTCGAGCCCGCGGTCGTGGGCGACCAACGTGCGGGAGCCGAACACATCGCCGGAGTGCCCGACGAGATCGTCACCGATGAACTGTGTGGCGAGCCCGTAGCCGCCGCTCAGATCAGCGGCCACGTCGACGCCGTCGGGGGAGAACGCCCCGTCTCCCCAGAACAGTCTGCTGAACTCGAGCAGATCGTCGAGGTCCGCGTACCCGGCACCGGTCGTGTAGAAGAGCGAGTCGATGCCGACCGCCGGAAGGGCTCGGCTCGGCACGAGGTTGCCGCCGAGGTCGCCGTAGCTGTGCACCAGGTTCTCGGGAATCTCGTCGAACGGACCGAACGCGATGTCGTCGAGCCCGGAACCGTCCGTGAGCACACGTTGCAGTGACGCCGCGAAGGGCTCACCGTTGACTTGCTCGACGACCGCTCCCAGCATCTGGTATCCGGGGTTCGAGTACGAGAATCCCGAGCCCGGCTCGGACACGGCCGGCAGGGCCTTGACCGCCTCGACGATCTCGGTCGGCGCCCAGTCGCGCTCCAGGTCGGCGACGAGCAGACCACGGATGCCCGAGCCGCCGAGTGCGTCCCAGTCGGCGAGTCCGGCGTCGTGCGACAGGACCTGTTCGATGGTCGCGTCGGGATTGGTCACGCCGTCGACGTAGTTCCCGATCGGGTCGGCGAGCGACAGCCGGCCTGCGTCGACGGCCTCGAGGAGCACGGCGGCGAGCAGCGCCTTGCTCACGCTGCCGACGCGGAACAATCGGTCGGGCTGCATCTCGGTGCCGGCCTCGATGTCGTCGATGCCACGGGCGAGCAGCACCGGGTCCTGCTCACCGACGCGGACGCCGGCCAGCACGCCGGGCGACCCCGTCGAGGCGAGGAAGTCGTCCAACGCCGTCTCGGCGGCGGCGACGTCGAGCTCCGCTGGCTCGGGCGGCTCCGTGGTGGTCGTGGTCGTGCTGGTCGACGTGGTGGTGGTCGTGGTCGTGGTGGTGGTCGTCGTCGTGGTCGTGGTGGAGGCGGCGGGCGACGTGGGCGACGAGCTCTCCTCGATCACGGTCACCGCCGGGTCGGCGCCGTCACCGTCGCTGCTGCAGCCAGCGGCGACGAGCGCTGCGACGAGCAAGAACGAGGTCCTGCCGGCACGCATGAGGTCAACCTACTGCTCGCCGCAGTCGACCTCCCCCCGAGCATCTGGTGGGGCGAGTGGGCATCGAACCCACGACCGACGGATTATGAGTCCGCTGCTCTGACCATCTGAGCTATCGCCCCGCACCCCGAGTCTGCCCCACCGCTCGGCGGGAAACGGTCAGGTGACGACGATCGTGTCCCAGTGCCAGGTGTAGCCGACGGGCTGTCCGTCCTTGTCGGGTGTGTAGTTGTGGTCCTTGAAGACCACGACGAACTCGTCGGGCAGCGAGCCCTGCACGGTGTACGTGGCGACGCCGCCGTAGTCGATCGTCAGCGTGCCGTTGCCGTTGTCGAGGATCGAGTAGGTGCGGCGAATCGCCTTCGACTCGCACCCCTCGGCGTCGAGTTCGCACATCTTGGTCCACTGCTGCACCTTGCGATCCTGCCCGTTCGTGGTCACGCGGATGTCGCCGCCGAACGGACCGTTGGCCACGACGACCGAATCGTTCGGGTACGTCGGCAGACCGGTCGGGTCGGGGGACATCCAGTCGGGCACGGCGCACTGCGGGCACTCGGGGACGCCCGACTGGAAGTCGGCCGACACGATGAGCACCTCCCACCACTGGCGACCCATCAGGTCGGTCACGTTGACGTCCCACGAGATGAAGTCGGTGTTCGACGCCGAGAACGACTGCTTCGGGGCGAAGAACCCGGTCGAGTACCCCGAGGTGTCGCCGATCGAGGTCATGATGTGTCCGGTGCCGTTCGGGCACCAGTAGATCCAGTCGTCGGTCCCCCGCTCGATGGTGCGACTGGTGGTGGGACCGCCGCACGAGCCGTCGGCCTCGATCGAGTGATCGCCCTGCCAACTCGTGGAGCCGACCAGGAACTCGTCGCGGTGGTACACGCCGAAGTCGAACCGGTCGAGCGAGTCGGCCGTGGCGAAGCCCTCGATGAAGTCGCCGTCGGAGCCGCCCGATCCGGGCGGAGGCACCACGGTGGTCGTCGGGGCGACGGTCGTCGTGGGCGCCACCGTGGTCGGCGGGGCTGCGGTGGTCGTGGGCGCCGCCGTGGTCGTGGGGGCGACCGTGGTCGTCGGGGCTGCGGTGGTGGTCGTGGTCGGAGCCGCCGTGGTGGTCGTCGTGTCGGGAACCGTGGTCGTCGTGGTGGTGGCCGGCGGAACGTCGCCTCGCGGCGGGAGTGTGTTGACCGGCTCGGCATCGAGGAACGACTGCTGCTCCCACGTGCGCTCGCCGAGCGCCGCCTGGAGACGGGTCATGTAGTCGACGGCCGGATCGGTGTACCACCGGCCGGAGAACCAGACCCCCTGGCAGCCGGTCGCGTCGCCGGCCGCGTAGTCCTGGCCGCGCTCGACGGTGTTCAGCCAGGTCATCTCGCCCTCGAAGCACGACCGCCAGAAGGCGAGGGTGTAGTCCACGTTGTAGGCCGAGGAGAACGTTGCGTTCTCGTCGACGAAGGCGTGCTGGTGGTAGGTCCAGCGCACCTGACCGAGACCGACGGACTCCGGGCACTGACCCGCATGCGAGCTGTCGCCGTTGTACTGAGGCGGGTAGTCACCGATCTCGTACGGGGGCGCGCAGCGCTCCGGATCGGTGGTCCAGTCGCCCACACCCGACTGGTGCCAGAACGACTCGAGAACGAGCTGCGCTCGGATGAGGTCCTCGTCGATCCCCCACTTGCAAGCCCCCCACTGGATGATCTCGTCGGTCGTCCCGGTGTACGCACCGTCGACCCGGGGGAAGAACGCGTTCGGCTCGGTTCCTGGCGTGTCGTTCGGCTCGGCGTTGAGCGGACGGATCTCGGCTGCCGGCCGCACGAGTGCCGCACACTCCTCGCCGCTGGGCAGGGTCGCCCCGGGCGGCAGCGTGACGAATCGCTCCACCGGAGCCGGCGTCGTGGTGGCGGGAGGCTCGGTGGTGGTCGGCGCCGCCGTCGTGGTCGGGGCCCCTGTGGTGGTCGGTGCCGCGACCTCGCAGACCGACGGATCCTGGCCCGCCGGCGGGAGCACCCACACCTGACGACCTCGATTGTTGACCCGCTGGAGGCAGTCGGTGCCCTCGATCGGCACGAGCTGGCCGTTCAGTTGACGTCCATCACGGGTGCGGTAGATGTCGTACGCGGTCGTTCCGTCGTTCGCGCCGGCGAGCGCCGGGATGGCGATCGCACCGACGATGGCGACGGCGATGAGCTTGTTCTTCATCTGCGCTCCTGGGGAGTGAGCTGGCGGATTGCGGAAATGTTACATTTACACAACGCCGACTGTCACATACAGCGGCCGGGAGGAAAGTCATCGACCACCGGGAGCAGGGACTTCAGCAAGACTTGGTCAAGAAGATGACGATCTCACGACGGACACTGTCATCATCCGAGCCGCCACATGACCGTCCGCCAGGCGCACGGGTCGGCCTCGACCCGCCGAACCGGCGGGGAGGCACGCTGCTGTTCCGAGACGGATCTCGGTTCAGGCGGTGGCTCCGGGGGTGGGGCTCGAACCCACGACCTGCGGATGAATCAGTTCGATCTCGAGCCAGATGAATTGGCTCCGGGGGTGGGGCTCGAACCCACGACCTGCGGATTAACAGTCCGATGCTCTGCCAGCTGAGCTACCCCGGATGGGCGACTGGCGAGGCTACCGGTTCGAACCGGCGCCCGACACGGACAGTTCCGAGACGTGCCGACGACGCCAGAAGGTCCACCAGGTGCGGACCGCGGGCGACGCGCACGATCCGCGGCGGGTCAGCGCCCGATGCCCCGACGCCGCATCCTGGCGCTGAGCACGAGCGCTCCGAGCAGGATGACGCCCCCGACCACGGTCTGCCACGTGATGACGAGGCCGTCGTCGCCCGCCGATGCCACGACGGCACCGACCGTGGTGTGAACCGGTACGGACACGACTGCGGTGCCGGTCTACTCGACCTCGAGGAACTCGCGCAGCCGCTGTGAGCGCTGCGGGTGTCGCAACTTGGCCAGCGTCTTGGCCTCGATCTGGCGGATCCGCTCGCGTGTGACGCCGAACTCGCGCCCGACCTCTTCGAGGGTCTTCGCCTGTCCACCGTCGAGACCGAAGCGCAGTCGCACGATCTCCTGCTCGCGATCGGACAGCTCGCCGAGGACCTGCCCGACGGCGTCGGCGAGCATCACCCGCGCCGCCGCATCGGCGGGGCTGTCGGCCGACTCGTCCTGGATGAAGTCGCCGAGGTTCGACTCGTCCTCCTCGCCCACGGGCGAGTCGAGCGAGAGCGGATCCTGGCTGATCCGCAGCAGCTCGCGCACGCGGTCGGGTTCGAGCTGTACCCGCACCGCCAACTCGTCGATGGTCGGCTCGCGCTCGAGCTCCTGGTGCATCGCACGCTTCGCCCGCGTGACGCGGTTCATGTGCTCGACCATGTGCACGGGGATCCGGATGGTGCGTGCCTGGTCGGCGATGGAGCGCGTGATCGCCTGGCGGATCCACCACGTGGCGTAGGTGGAGAACTTGAAGCCCTTCGTGTAGTCGAACTTGTCGACGGCGCGCATGAGCCCGAGGTTGCCCTCCTGCACCAGGTCGAGGAGCTGCATCCCCCGGCCGGAGTAGCGCTTGGCGATCGACACGACCAGCCGGAGATTGGCCTGGGTGAGCTCGCTCTTGGCTCGCTCCCCCCGACTCACGGCGCGGGTGAGCGCCCGCGACTCGGTGCGGTCGAGTTCGGTGCCGGCCTCGGCGGCCTCGTCGATCTTCTCGGCGGCGAGCTTGCCCTCTTCGATCAACTGGGCCAGGCGACGCTCGTCGTCGACCGTGAGCAGATCGACCTGTCCGATCTCGCGCAGGTACATGCGGACGGCGTCGCTGGTCCCACCCTCGCCCTTCGGTGACTGGCGCTTCGACCGACGGCGGCGCCGGCGGGCGAGCAACTTCTCGTCGGCGTCGTCTCGTTCGACGTGGATGCGCTGCAGCGACGCCGGCGTCTCGTCTTCGTCGTCGTGGTCGACCGCCTCGTCGATGGCGATCCCCTGGCCGGCGATGGCCGTCTGGACTTCGTGGAGCACGGTCTCGCTGAGCTCGACGTGACGCAGGACGTGGCTCACCTGATCGGCGTGCACCTCGCCCGCGGCGCGCCCCTGCTGCACCAGCTGCTGCCACTCGGCGTCGGACACACCCGGAACCGGTGCCGCCGGCGCGACCGCGGCAGCGGGCTGCCCGGGCGCGTCGTCGTGGGAGGTTCCCCGAGTGGCGTCGTCAGCTCCCCCCGGCGCTTCGTTCGTCGGCGCGTCGATGCAGCCAACCTAGCAATGCGGATGCCGCAGCCCTGGCGCGTTCGACGTCCGCCGCACCGTCGTCGTCGCCGAGCGCGAGCATGTCGAGACGGGCCGTCCGATCCTCGTCGAGCGCCGCCCGATCGGTCACGTGGGTCCGGCGCGCCAACTCCCTCTTGACGCTCTGGCGGATCAGGGTGCGGGCCTCGACCTCGGCGTCGCGCTCTCCGTCGGCCACGGCCGCGCGCTCGAGAACCGCCCGGGCGTCGGGTTGCGCGATCTCGAGCGCGTCGGCGAGCGATCCGGCCTCGGCCATCGCGAGGAACGCCATCCGGTTGGCGTCATCGTCGAAGAGTGGCTCGATCAGCCACCCGGCGATCGAGTCCCAGTCCTGGACCAGCAGCGCCAAGGCGGCGAACTCGGCGTCGTCACGAAGACCGTCACGCCGTCGGATCGCCGGCACCTCGACCGGGGCGGCGCGGCGCTTCCGGGCTCGCTGCGTGAGGTCGTCGACCGGGAGACCGACGTGTGCCGCGACCTCGCCCGCGTAGATCCCCCGCACGTCGCCGTTGGGGTGCTCGGAGATGACCTCGAGGGCCTTGTTGGCGTATCGCACCTTGTGCTCGGCGGTGTCGCGCGGGAGCCGACCGACGACGCGATCGAGGCGGAACCGCAGGAACGGGACCGGGTCGTCGACCGCGTGCGAGAGCGCTGCAGGATCGGAGCGAGCCAGATCGCCCGGATCGCGACCGGGTGGGAGCCGGGCGACCGACACCTCGACCTGGTGGCGCTGCTCCCACTCGTAGAAGCGCTCCGCCGCTCCCTGTCCAGCGGCGTCGGCGTCGAACGCGAGCACGACCCGACTCGCGTACCGCTTGAGCAGACGGACGTGTTCCTCGGTCAACGCCGTTCCACAGGTGGCGACGGCCCGATCGACCCCGGCCTGGTGGAATCCGATGACGTCGGTGTAGCCCTCGCACACGACGACCTGGTCGCTCTTGGCGACGTCGGCCTTGGCCCAGTTCAGGCCGTACAGGACCCGCGACTTCGTGTAGATCGGCGTCTCCGACGAGTTCTTGTACTTCGCCGGGTCCTCGGATCCCGGCAGGATCCGCCCGCCGAACGCCACCGCCTCTCCCGAGTCGGAGAAGATCGGGAACATCACGCGGGCGCGGAACGAGTCCTGCATCCGATTCCGCCGGTTGCGGAACGCGAGACCGATCTCGCTCAGCACGTCCTCGGGCTGGCCGAGCGATCGAGCGAGCTGGTCCCAGTCGTCCGGGGCCCAGCCGAGCCGGAAGCGCCGCGCGACGTCGCCGTGGAGGCCGCGCTGGCGCAGATAGTCACGGGCCGGCCGTGCCGCCGGGTCCTCGAGCAGCCGCTGGTGGTACCACTCGACGGCGTCGGACATCGCCTCGACGAGACGCTTGCGCCGGGCTCGCTCCTTCGACTGGCCGGTCGTGGTGTATCGCAGCTGGATCCCCGCGCGACCGGCGAGCAGTTCGACCGCCGACGGGAAGTCGAGATGTTCGATCTCCTGGATGAACGTGAAGACGTCGCCTCCCTTGTCGCACCCGAAGCACTTGTACCGGCCCGTCGATTCGCGCACGTTGAACGAGGGGCTCCTCTCGGCGTGGAACGGACAGAGCCCGACCCAGTTCGTCCCGCTCTTGCGGAGTGCGACGTACCCCTGGATCACGTCGACGATCGAGACGGCGCTGCGCACCTTCTCGACGTCGTCGTCGTGGATCGCCATCGGGCGATGTTATGGCCGGACGTGTCGCCCGACGGGTGTGTCGAGCCGCCGGTGTGGTCGCCGCGCACGATGCGTGTCGCCAGTGCGCGCAATCCGTGATGCGAAGAGGTTTAGGACCACGCAGCGTGGATACAGTTGAGCCGGACAACACGCTTTCTTGACGAGATCCAGTTCGTCATGAAAACGTCACATCGGGAGGCCGGGGTCCGGCAGGGCCCCGTTCGTGCGGGCATCACGAACGGAGACCGAGATGGAACTCACACTGCCAGGACGCGCCTGGGCGGCGCCCGGGACCGACGCACACCGCCGAGGGCGGGTGTGGGAGCGACGATCGGGCCTCGGCTCGTCGGCGCCATCTCTCGATCGGCCGCTGATCCCGACCCCGCCCGATGCCGATCGTCACGCCAACGGTGACGACGGCAAGGACGACCGCCGCTCGGCACTCCTCGCCATCGTCGTCGCCGCCGTGGTGGCACTCGCCGCTGTCGCTGCGTTCAGCACGTCCGACGGCTCCTTCGACGCGGCCGTCGACGCGCCCACCATCGATGCCGACGACCTGTCGCTCGGCTCGATGTACCACGTCGTCGATCAGGTCGACGCTCGTGATGCCTGGGCCCTCGGTGCGACGGGCCAGGGCGTCAACGTCGCCGTGATCGACACCGGCGTGGCCGACGTCGCCGCGCTCGAGTCGCAGGTGGTGGCACGCGCCGACCTGTCGGCCGAGGCGGCGAACCCCGACCTCCGATTCGTCGACACCAACGGTCACGGCACGCACATGGCCGGCGTGATCGCCGGCCGTGACCCGGGCGTCGATCCGACCGCTTCGGTCGACCGTCCCGATCAGTTCGTGGGCGTCGCCCCCGACGCCGGGATCGTGTCGGTGAAGGTCGCC
>JBCCTP010000130.1:0-10418 GCA_039198505.1 Actinomycetota bacterium
GAAACCGCTGATGCCGGACTGCTCATATTTTTCTGAATCCAGGCGAGCTCTCTTCGGACTTGAGCTGGAGCTGCTCGTGCTGGTGGAGAGAGAGGGGCCGCTGCTCCGGCTGCGGCAGGCATTGGGACTCGTCTTGGGCGATTGACGCTTCTTTTCTTCGGGACGCGGGACTGGGAAGGAGGGAGAGGACCGCGTTGCGGAGGAGCTTGGCGGCGTGGCGCCCCTTGAGGTTGGCGCGTTGCTCGAGGCTCTTCAGCGTCGCTCGCCCACCGCTCGCACCGAGTGCGTCGTCGAGCCGCGCAATGGCCCGCGCGAAGTCGCCGACGGCGGCCCATCCCGTCGCCAGGTCTTCGCACAGTCGCCCGTCGTCCGAACCGATCCACCCCCTGTCGTCGGCGGTCGAGTCGATGTCGTCGAGATCTGCCTTCGCCTGATCGAGGTCAGCGTCGGTACCGACGCTCTCGAGGCCGTTCACCAGCGACTCGATCCGGCGTCGAGCTTCGGCGACCGTGATCGGGGCCTCGGTCCGACTGCTGTCGGGCGCCCGGCCGCCCTCGCGGGGCAACCGGTAGCCGCCGTCGCCGTAGCACTGGTACGCACCCCACGTGGAGTGATCCTCAGCCGCGGCGAAGGCCGCCTTCCGTGCCCCGTGGACGGCACGCCCGAACGTCGCGCCGGCGAGCATCTCCTCGTAGAACCTCTGTGCGAATGCATCGGCAGCGAGGTCGTCGACCGCCCACCCGGCCACCACGACCGACCGCACCCCGGAGTCGATGAGCTCGCGCGCGAGGCTCGCGCCCAGTCGGTTGAGGTTCTGGCGGGTGAACTCGATCGCGCCGCTCTCGAGACCCATCGCGACACCGGCCAGATGGCAGCAGTTCACGAACACGAGGTCGGGGGTGACATCCACCTGTTTGAAGAGTTGCGCCGTGAGGTATTCGTCCGGACCGATGACCACCCCGCTGCGGGTCGGATCGTCGGGCTGGAAGATCCCGTGCGCGGCGATGTGGATGATGCGGTAGTCGTGGGCGAGCAGCGCGGTCTCGATCTCCGACGCGGGATTGTCGGGGAGGTCCTTGCGCGGGTCGTAGGTCATGCTCGTGACCTCGTATCCCCGCTCGTCGAGCAGCGTGGCGACGTTGTTCGCCTCCGTGAACGCGCCGAGAAGCGGTCCGAGTCGTCCCGCCGGTGGGTTGCCGATCACCAGGGCCGTGGCCGTGGTGGCCCGCTGCACGGCGCGGAAGTCGGGGAGGCGGAGCTGGCGGACCATCGGCGCGCGCAGCGCGAGCTGGCCACGGCCGGACCCCGGATTGCGGGCCGAGAGCATCTCCCAGGGGACGTCGGCGGTCGAGTCATCGACCTCGAGTTGGATGTCCTGCGCCGCGGTCATGTCCCACTTGAGCTCGTTCGGGAACAGCAACTCGAAGAGCGCCACGTGCAAGGTGGAGCCGGGATCGGTCTGATCGACCGTCTCGCGGAGGAGTCGTTCGAGTCGACGCCGCTCCACGAGGTGGACGACGTTGCCGGTGCGGGCCAGACGTCCGCCCACCGCGTACTCGAGCCGCAGGTACGGGGGGCGCGTCGTCTCGTCGTCCGATCGGTCGTCGGGGAGTTCGCGCACCCGCACACGCCACCACGACGCCTCTTCCGCGTCGGAGCGAAGTCCGTTGCGGAGCGCGCCGCGGGCGACGCGCAGCTCGTCGTCGCACACCACGCGGTCGAGTGCTCGGGGATCGGAGTGCGACGGCGCATCGTCGTTGAGGGCCACGAGTGCCCGAAACGCGAGCTCGGCCTCGGCGCCGCCCCGCTCCCACAGCGTGAGATCGTGAAAGCGGACCCGATGCTCACCGTCCGGCCCGCGCAGTTCGAGATTCGCCTCGCGCACCGCGGTGACGATGGCCCGAACGGCCGCCGAGACGCTGACCCCCTGGTCGCCGGTCGCACCGAGGAGCACGCTGCTGATCCCCAACTCGAGTGTCTCCGTCTCGTCGCGTTCGTCCGCTGCGTTGAGCGCGTACTCGATCAGGGCCTGACGGACGGTCGCGACGAGGCGGAGCGGAGTCAGCTCTCCGTACTCGCCGAGCCCGACCACGAGCACACCCGACCGAGGATGACGCCGGCGGGTCGCACGAATCAGCAGCGACTCTCCGACCGCTCCCGGGTACCCGCCGCGGACGAAGCGGTCGGTGAGGCGACCGAGGAAGCGGCGGTCGACGAACCCCTCGGCTCCCGACAGCGGGGTCCCGAGGTAGTGCCCGACCAGAACCGGGTGGTCCGCTCGCTCGAGGCTGCCGTGGTACACCGTGACCTTCACGGTGTCCCGTGCCGACTCGGCCGGATCGGCTGGGGTCCCGCCTCCTGCGTCCGCCGGGCCGTCGGGTCCGTCGAGCTCGGACTCGGGTCCGTCGGGGTCGTTCGCATCGGCCACGACATCCTCCTCGTGGTTCTGGTCGGTCGGGGTCGCGCTTCGGCGTCTCGCTGCGCGGTCGGCTTCGCCCATCGCCGGCACGGCGATGGCTCCGTCGCCGTGGACGGCGTCGTACGCCGACGAGGGCGACGCCCACTTGCGGTTGAAGTCGGTCTGGTAGTTGAAGACGAGGACAGGTCGGTCGGTGGTTCGAACGATGAGATCGATGCAGTTCTCGTCGGGATGCTTGAAGTACGCGCCGTTGGTCGACACGAGGAATCGGTGGCACCGGATGAGGTCGAGGAGCTCCGGCGTGATGTTGTTGACGCTGCCGTGGTGGGGCACCTTGAAGCCGTCGAAGGCCGTGGGCGACTCGTCGCACTCACGGGCGTACCGACGGAGTCCCTCGATCAACACATCGTCGTGTGCATCACCGGCGAGGAGCCATCGTTCGCCTCGGTACTCGGCGACGACGGCGATGCTGGAGCCGTTGGCGGACGACGTGTCGCCGCCGAAGGTCGTGCGATCTCCGCCCCGGGTTCGCCGGCCTCTCTTCGCGAGGCGGTCCAGTGCCTCGGCGCGGTCGCCGGGTGTCATGCCCTTCTCCTCCAGGACCTTCTCCCAGTCCCGACGCAGTCGGTCGAGCTTCGCCGGGGTCGGCGAGAGCAACACCAGGCGGAGGCCTCCCGTCAAGGTCACGCTGGGGAGCGACCCCTGCGGTGGGACCACGACGGCGCGGCCGTCGAAGGCCTCGTTCAGAGGGAGACCGCGGGTCTCGACGATGGCACCGAAGTACTCGCCCTGCATCGCGCCACGAGTCGCCCTCTCCTCGGCCCGGTGTTCGACGAGATGGCGATGCTCGTTGAACCAGATGTCGCCGTACCCGATGCCGAGTTCCTCGTCGGCGAGCAGACGGATCGCGCCGTCGATGTGGTCGGCGTCGATGTGGGTGACGATGAACAGCTCGACGTGTCGGTCGGTCGGATCGAGGGCCTCGAACCTCTCGCGGAGATCGTGGTAGGTCCCGGCGGGCCCGCCGTCGATCAACATGCGGTGACGATCGCCGGCGCCGCCCCACTCGATCCACAGCGCGTCGCCGTGTCGTGCCGGCAGCATCTCGATCGACAGTCCGTCCCCAGCCATCCGTCCCCTCTCGATCGCTGCGAGGCGACGGCTGACCGAACGCCCGGGGGTCGAACACTAGGACATCGACGCAGGGTGCCGCTCCAGCCGCTCAGCGAAACGGGACGCTCGGCGGGGCTACTGTGCCCCACCGGGCAGACGACCGGAGGGGAACCGATCATGCCGAACGACGACGATATCGACGACGTCTCCGACGTCCTGAGATCACCGACGCTGGGCACGGGGCTGAGCAGTCTCGGTCGCCCCTGCGGTGATGCGCTCCGTCCCGACACGCCGCCCGACCCCGGCTCGGGATTGACGTTCGGCATGACGTTCTCCGGCGGTGGTTTCCGTGCGACGCTCCCGGCGCTCGGCATGGTCCGGTTCCTCGCCGACGCCGGACTGCTGTCGAACCTCCGGTACGTGTCGTCGGTGTCCGGCGGCTCGGTCGCCAACGGGATCCTCGCGGTGAAGTGGCCGAAGATCCGCGCCGCCGGCTACTCGTCGGCGGCGGTCGACGCCGAGATCATCGACCCCATCGTGAAGAAGATCAGTTCACGCTCGCTCAAGCGCAAGCTGATCCTCAACATCTGGCGGATCGTCGGCTCGAAGAACCGCACCGAGTTGTTGGCCGATGCGTTCGACGACTGGTGGTTCGACGGGCACGAACTGGAGCACCTCGACCCCGAGGTCCGGTGGATCATCAACGCCGCCAACACCCGCACCGGTGTGCGATTCGGCTTCGAACGCGACGTGCTCGGCGACTACGTGGTCGGTCTCGCGTCGACGGCGGGGACCGGAGTGCGCGTCGCCACGGCTGCGGCCGCGTCGGCGGCCGTGCCGGGAGCGTTCGCCAAGCTGACGTTGCCGGAGGACATCGCGTTCCCCTGCGGCGACACGCGGGGTCGCCCGACGCTGCTCGACGGCGGCGTGTACGACAACACGGGTCTCGAGGCGCTCGACTCGGAGCGCTACCACGACGTGTTCACGATCACGATGAACGCGGGCGGGGTGTTGACGGTCGCCAGCGGTGGTGGGCTGCCCATCGTGGGCGACCTGATGCGCAGCAACTCCCTGCTGTACCGCCAGAGCACGTCGCTGCGGACCCGGTGGATGGTCGAGCGCTTCGAGCGGGATCGTGCGGCGCGCGAGGCGGGCGAGACACCGGGCCGCGACGCCCGGCGCGGGGTGCTCGTGGCGCTCGCGACCGACTTCGAGTCGGACGGCGGTCCGCTCGACGCGTTCCGGGCCAGGTACCCCGAACATCGGAACTGGGACGGCAAGGACCTCGCGTTCGTCCCGACGGTGTTCGACCAGCTCGACGAGGAGCTGTGTCGGGCATTGATCCACCGCGGGTGGTGGTTGGCCGCCGCCGGGATGGCTCGGTATCACTCGGATGACATTCCCCTGCCCGACCTGGGCGACGGGCCGCCGCTCTGAGCAGCGGTGCTCAGTGGGCGGTGGACGTCGGGCCGAGACGGTGGCGCGACCGGCCGCGCCTCCGGTCCGTGGCACCGGACCGCGCTCCCAGCGGTCAGGTGACGACGTCGAGAGTGACAGAATGGCGCCGCACCACGCGGGCGAGCTGATCGGCACGTCCGCGCATCGAATCAGGGGGTAGCACGATGATCGAGTCGTTCGAAGGTGACGACACGCCGGCCGACGAGGGGACCGAGACCTCTCCCGAGGTCGATGGCGAACGCATCACTCGGGGAACGTCACGGACACGCGGTGGCGAGTCCGACGTCGAGACGACCGATGCCGAGTCCGAGACGGCAGACGACCCGTCCGAGCAGGAGGGCGAGTCCGACGACGGGGGGCGGATCACCCGGGGGACGTCCCGGACGAGGGGCTGACACGATCCCGCAGCGCTCGCCCTCGGGTGCTGCGGATCGAGAATCGACCGACCTGCGGACGGAGTCGACGGGAGTGAGCGACGAGGAGCAGCTGCGCGCTGCGATCGAGGCACAGGAGTCGCTGCGCGGCTCCGTCGACGACGCGATCGTCGACGTCGCCGTCGCCGCGCTGCGCCAACGTCTGGGTGCGGTGACCGGGAGCGCCGCTCCGAAGCGTCGACGTCTCGTCACGGTCCTCTTCGCCGACGTGTCCGGGTCGACGGCACTCGCAGAGCGGCTTCACGTCGAAGACTTCAGCGACCGCTTCGACCGACTGTGGGAGGCCGTCGACGCCGTCATCGAGCGGCACGGCGGGCGGATCGACAAGCACATCGGCGACGGCGTGATGGCCCTGTGGGGGACCGACGTGTCGGCCGACGACGATGCCGAGCGGGCGATCCGCGCCGCCCTCGAGATGCAGCGCACCGTCGTCGAGTCGGGATCCGACATCGGCGCCGACGGATTGCAGCTGCGGATCGGCATCAACACCGGTCCGGTCGTGCTCGGCGCCATCGCGAGCACCGACGAGATCAACGTCATGGGCGACACGGTCAACGTCGCGGCGCGCCTCGAGGCGAAGGCTCCCGTCGGTGGTGTGCTCGCCGGGCACGACACCTACCGCCATGTCCGGGGCGTATTCACCGTGAGCCAACAGGAGCCGCTGCACGTCAAGGGCAAGCGGGACGCGTTGCGCACGTACTTGATCGAAGGGGTCCGACCTCGTGCCTTCCACCTGCCCGGGCGCGAGATCGAGGGCGTCGAGGCGCAGATGGTCGGCCGCGACGACGAGTTCGCCCGTCTCACCGACGCTCTCCGACGGACGGTCGAGTCGTCGCGGGCACAGTTGGTCGCGATCACCGGCGAAGCCGGGACCGGGAAGTCGCGACTCGCGTTCGAGTTCGAGGACTGGCTGCGGATCCGCTCCGGCGACGTCCGGCTCTTCAACGGCCGCTCGGCGCGAGAGCGGGCGCAGGTCCCGTACGCGCTGCTCCGTGATCTGCTGTTCGAACGGTTCGAGATCGCCGACGACGAGCCCGCCGAGGTCGCTCTCGCCCGGATCACGGTCGGCCTGCGGAGCCTGAACGATGACCTCGAAGCCGCGGACGCCCGGGTCGTGGCGCACCTCGTGGGGCTCGGCGCCGGACTGCCGACGATCGATGCGACGGAGCTCGCCGATCGCGGCGCCGAGGTCATCGGTCGGCTGCTCGCCGGTGCGGCCGCCGACATGCCGGTCGTCGTGATGCTCGAGGATCTCCACTGGGCCGATCGATCGTCGCTGGAACTCGCCCGTCGTGCGTTCGGTGTCGCTCGGTCGTCGCCCGTCCTGGTGGTGGCGGTGAGTCGGCCGACCGATCCGCCGATCGGAGAGATCCTCGGATTCGAGCCCGACTCGACCGACGCGATCGAGGTGCCGCCCCTGACCGACGAGGCCACCGCGGACCTCGTCCACGAGATCCTGCAGCGCGTCGAGTCCGTGCCGGTGACGCTGACGGACGAGATCGTGCGGGCGGCATCGGGCCATCCGTACTTCGTCGAGGAACTGATCCGGATGCTGATCGACGACGGCGCGGTCGTCGTCGACGGAGACGAGTGGCGCATCGACCCCGAGCCGATCGAGCTGCGGGGGATCCCGACCACCGTCTCGGGTGTGGCGCAGGCTCGCCTCGACCTGCTCGATCCCGCCGCACGAGCCGTGGTGCAACGCGCCGCGGTGGTGGGCCGGGTGTTCTGGGACGTCGCGATCCCGCGGTCCTCGTGTGGTGTGGGACCGGCGCCGGCCGACCCGTCGGCCGCGCTATCCGAACTCGTCGCCCGAGGCCTCGTCGAAAAGGCGCCCGGCTCCGATCTCCGCTCGGCCGACGAGTACCGCTTCGCCCACGCGCTGCTGCACGACGCGGTCTACGACACGTTGCTCCGTGACGACCGCCGATCCCTCCACCGCGAGGTCGCCGAGTGGCTCGCGGACCGACGCGATTCCGAGGCGTTCGCCTCGATGGTGGCGGTTCAGTACCTCGCCGGGGATGCGCCCGCCGATGCCGCCGGCTGGTTCGCCCGAGCGGCCGCCGAGGCGCGGACGCGTCGCGCTCCCGACGAAGCGATCCAGGCGTGTGAGGCGGCCATCGAGACCGGAGCGCTCGCACCCCCGGCGTTGCTGCCGGTGCTCGACGATCTCAGCGAGAGCTTGCTGATCGCTGCGCGGTACGACGACGCGCTTCGATCCACCAACGAGATGCACCAACTCGCGTTCGACCTGGGTGACGGGCACCACCGGTCGATCGCGTTGCTCCAGCAGTCGCACCTCCACCTCCGGCTCGGGTCTCCGCGACGGGCCTTGGACGCTGCCGAAGCGGCGGTCGAGCACGCGCGACGCCCCGATGCCGGAGCCGGCGAGGAGATCCAGGCGGCGACCGAGGTGGCGTGGATCCTCTTGCGACTCGGACGGGCGCGAGAGGCGATCGAACAGGGACGGAGTCTGCTCGATTCGGTCGATCCGCCCGAGTCCCGACAGGCGGTCCGCAATCTGCACGGCGCCGTCGGGGCGGCGCACAACGTGCTCGGGGAGTACGGCGCCGCGGACGAGCAGTTCCAGGCGGCGCTGGCTCTGGATCGAGCGCAGGGTGACCGTCGCGGCGAGGCGGCGGACCTCATCAACCTCGGCGAGGCGGCCCGCCTCCGCGGCGATCCGGCCGGTGCGGTCGCGCGATTCGAGGAGGCCCTCAGCATCGTGCGCGACATCGGTGACCGCGACCAGGAGGCCCTGGTCCTCAGCAACCTCGGCGGCGCACTCCTCGAGATCGGGTCCTTCGACGACGCGATGGACCGTCTCGACGAAGCACTCCACGGGTTCGAGCGGTCCGGCAACTCCGAGCACGTGTCGGAGACCCACCGGTTCTTGGCCGAGGCTCGGCTCGCGCTCGGTCGGGTCGAGGAGGCCGGCCGGTCCGCGCAGCAGGCCTTCGACCTCGCACGGTTCGACGAGAACCCCGACCATCTCGGCCATGCATGGCGGGTGCTCGGACTCGTCGGCGCGGCGCAGTCGTCGCACGACGGCGCACCTTCCCCCGAGGTCGACCCGGCCACGTGTCTCACCACCAGCGTCGACGTGTTCGCCGAGGCGGGGATGGAACGGGATCGGGCGATCGCCCTCCGTGACCTCGCGTCGGTCCTGTCCGCCCAGGGCGACGACGATGGTGCAGCCTCGACGGTCGACGAGGTCCGTGAGATCCTCGAACGGTTGCAGCTCGGCGAGCTGCTCCAGCGCATCGAACGTCGGCTCGCCGACTCGGGGGTGGTCACATGAGTTCCGGTGATGCAGACGGCGAGCGGCCCACTCGTCGCCGTCTCGACGACTACGAGGTCCGCGCCCGGTTCGCGCCGGCGGTCGGATCGGTGGTCCCGATCGTCGTCCTGCTGGTGGTCGGGTTCGGGATCGACGGTGAGTGGGTGCTCGCAGTGTTCACGGCGTCGGTCCCGATCGTCGTCGCCGTGCTCGTGGCGAGCCTCTCGCGAGAGGCGGGTGTGGCCGTGCAGGCCCGCCTGTGGGGTCCTCGTGGCATCAGCCCCGTCGTCGAGTCGCTCCGTTGGCGCGACGGGCCGTCCCGAGCGGAGACGGCCGCCCGACACGCGGTCGTGCTCCAGGCGACCGGGGTCGAGCTCCCCGACGAGGAGACGGAGCGCGCCGACCCGGACGAGGCTGACGGTCGGTACCGCATCGCTCAGGACTTGCTCCGTCGTCACACGTCGGGTGGCGGTCATGCAGGCCTGCGCCGTGCGCTGATCCAGTACGGCTTCGTCCGCAACCTGCGCGGGCTCCGCCCGGTCTGCCTCGTGTCCGCCGCGGTCGCCGTCATCGGCGGGATCTGGGTGATGGTCGACGACTCCGAGCGCTGGTTCTCCGGACTCGCGGTCATCGCGGTGGCGATCGCCTGCACCGCCATCGTGTGGTGGCTCATCGACGACGACGCGGTTCGGTCGGGGGGCGAGTCGTACGCCCGCGCGCTCTTCGACGCCGCGTCGTCATCGTGAGGCGTCCGACGCTCAGAACGACGCAGTCGGGTCGACGCACTACCGTCGGCGCCGCACACGAGCTGGGGGGTTCGACATGATCAGGTATCCGACGTACTCGCGGCGCGTCACGCTCGACCAGTTGCGGAACTTCCGGACGTTCCAGGGTCTGCACCCCGACATGCGAGACCGCGTGATCGGCCTGATCGAGGCGTCGAAGGGCGACGTCGGTCTCGGCCAGGGCCTTCGCCCGGTCACCCAGCAGCTCCAGCTCTTCCTGAGCCGCCACGAACCCGACCCGAACGGGCGGTACCGCTACGACGGGAAGCGCTGGAGCCGGCTGCCGGGGATGGCTGCGGCCGCGCCTCCGGGGTCGTCCATGCACGAGCTCGGCCTCGCCGCCGACCTCGTGGGCGACATGGCGTGGATCCAGCGGAACGCTCAACGATTTCGGCTGCAGACGTTCGCGAACGTCAACAAGGAGCCCTGGCACGTGCAGCCGGTCGAGCTCCCTCGCGGACGGTCGGCGTACAACCGCAATCCCGCGTGGGGGAAGCCACCGTGGGATGCCTCGACCTCGAACTCCGGCTCATCGTCGTCGCCGAGCGTGTCGACGAGTCGCGAGGTCCTCAAGCTGACCCCCGCCTTCCGGGCTCGACCGGGTGACGACGGCGCCGCGGTCGAGGTGATGATCGAGGCGCTCATCGCTCGGCTCCCCGACGCAACGATCGAACGCGACGGCCGGTACGACCCCGACGACGAAGAGATCGTCCGTGACTTCCAGGCATCGGCCGGCGTGGTCGTCGACGGTCTCGTCGGACCGCAGACCTGGGGGAAGCTGCTGAAGGTGGTCGAGCCGGGTGACGAGGGCCCCGACGCCCGGGTGCTGCAGGTCACCCTGATCCACCGCGGGCTGATCCGGAACACGACGGCGAATCGCGACGGTGTCTACGGCCCGGCGACCCAGGACGTCATCGCCCAGTTCCAGA
>JBCCTP010000131.1:0-10402 GCA_039198505.1 Actinomycetota bacterium
ACATGATGGTGCCCTCGCGGAACGCGAGCATCGCCTGCTCGGCGGCGGTCATCGCGAGGTTCATGTCGAGGCATCCGCCTCGCAGGAGATCCTCCTGGGACAGGTAGAGGTACTCGATCCGATGCGCGTCCGACATGTGGGGACTCCCTGCTCGCGGCGTGACCTGGTCGGATCGAACGTAGTCGGGCGTCAGGTCGCGTCGATCACCGCTCGGAGCAGGAGTTCCGCAGCGACGTAGGTGCCGCCGTTGTAGACCGGTTGCGGGAGTTCGACGATCCGACCGTCGGCGACGGCCGGGATCGTCTCCCAGAGCGGTCCGTCGATGAGTTCCTGGATGCTGCTCGACTCGTCGGCACGGCGAGCGGTCGTCACCAGGATGTCGCCGGTGACGACGTCGAGTCGTTCGTTGCTGAACTCGACGGGTCCCGCTCGACACTCGTCCTCGCTCGCCGAACCACAGTCGAGCCGATAGCCGGCCGCCTCGGCGACCGAGCCACCGAAGCCGCCCAGAGCGTCGAGTCGGAAGGTGCCCTCCGCGCGGCCTCGGATGAAGGTCACCACGGAGTCGCTCGCGCTCTCGGGAACCTCGTCGAGGAGCGCCTCGTAGCGCGCCCGGACCTCGTCGGCCGCGTCGTCGGCGCCGACCGCCGCGACCGTCTGATCGAAGGCCGTCTGCCAGTCGCTGTTCGACGGGAGCTCGACGACGACGGTGGGCGCGATGGCGTCGAGTTCCTCGAAGCTGTCGATCGCCCAGTCCTCGACGATGATGACCTCGGGGTCGGACTCGACGAGGGCCTCGAGGTTGAACTCGCCGAAGAACCCGATGTCGGCGATCGTCGAGAGGTCGGGGTCGCCGACGAGCCCGGCATCGACGTACGGCTGGAGCCAGTCGCCCACGGCCGTCGGCCCGGCGACCGGAACGATCCCGACGGACAGCAGGTGTCCGGCGACCACCTCGCTGATCGTGGCGACCCGTTCCGGCTCGGCCGGCACGACGGCGGTGCCCGCAGCGTGTTCGATCGTCACCGTTCCCGATGCTGCGGCCGGCTCGGCCGACGGATCCTCCGACTCCTGTTCCACGTCGGGCGGATCGGAGACCGCCGACCCGCCCGCGGTCTCGTCGACGGCCTCGCCGGTCGATGCCGACGGCGACGTGCTGTCCGTCTCGTCGTCGTCGCTGCCGCACGCCGCGGCGAGCAACACGAGCCCGGCCGCTGCGAGAGCGGCGCTTCGTCGGGGGATGGTCGGGTTCACGGGGAGGCGTAGGTTCACCTGACCAGCCTGGACAGTGGAATCGCGCACCGGGGGCCAATCACCACGCAGCTCCTGCACCGATCGGCCGTCGTCGGATGAGAATCGCGATGGGGGAAGACCGGTCGAGGCGCGGAACGCTCGGGCGAAGCTCGTCGCCGACGCGTACCCGCATCGCCGGGCGACCGTCTCCACCCGTTCACCGGAGGACAACATCGACATCGCGGTTCGCAGGCGCAACTCCGCCCGCCAGTGGGTGAAGGCGAGGCCGGTCTCGACGACGAAGCGGCGGCGGAAGGTCCGGACCGCGTACCCGATCTCGGCCGCCCATTCGCTCGCGTCGCGGCGATCGGACGGATCGTCGAGGAGCGCCATCGCCGCCCGACGAACCGACGGATCGGTCGGCAGCGGCAGGGCCACGCTCGTCCGTGCGTGGGCGAGGGCGATCTGTTCGGTCACCGCGGACGCGACGTCGGGGGCCCACGGACGAGTCACCTGGGCCGGAAGCCACTCGAGGAGCGACGTGACGCCGGGATCGAGGATCAGGTGCGCGTTGCGCGACCAGCTCGCCGGGCACGACGGGGCACGGAAGCGAGCGATCCCGACCTCGGACCGGGCTCGAATGGTGAGCGGGACGGCGGCGCGGATCCACACGGCGTCGGGAGGACGAACGAGGAACGTCTCCGTGCCGCCGCTCACGTGGATCGCGTCGCCTCCTGCCGGCCAGACGAGGTGGTGGTGCGTCACACTCACCTCGCGATCGACGTCCATCGACCAGGACACGCCTCGATGTCGGGTCATCTCGACCTCCGACAGCTCCACGCCGTCGGCAGTCGTCAGTCGCCACCTCATCGAACGTGTGAGGCGATCCGGGCGACGTCGGCGATCTGCTCTCGGGCGAGATCGAGGTCGGGTCCGGGGAACACGTTGATGCTGGTCGCACCGGCCGCCGTGAGTGCCTCGACGTGAGCGACGGCGTGGTCGAACGTGCCGATCGCCCCGATCTCGATCCATCTCTCGGCGGGCAGATCGATGAGCGCGTCGGGTCCGAGCGCGGTCACGTCGGCGAGCAGCTCGTCGAAGAACGGCAGGACGGTGAGGGCCGGTCGGCGTTCCAGCACGAGCCCGGCGACGAACGGCGCCACGTTCGCCGCCGCCTCGCGAGGGTCATCTTCGATCGACATCAGCGTGAACGTCGCGACCTCGAATCCGTCTGCCGCCTGGCGGCCGGCGTGCGCGAGCGCGCCGCGGAGATACGTGGGGCCGACCCCTTCGGCCAGCACCACACCACCCGCCACACGACCCGCGAGCGCCAGCGACTTCGGTTGCTGGACGCCGGCGAGGATCGGAGGAGGCTCGACCGGTGGCCGGTCGAGCCGCACCCGATCCAGCGACACCTCGCGACCGGAGAACGAGACCTCCTCGCCGGCCAGCAGTCGCGTGACCGTCGAGATCGTCTCGTCGAGCGTCGCGAGCGGTGACGGCGTGCGGGCGCCCATCTGGTCCATCCACTCCTGGACCCCGTGACCGATGCCGGGGACGAAACGTCCCGGTGCGATGTCGCACAGCGTCGCGATCTCCATCGCCGTGATCGCCGGGTTGCGGGCCACGGCGGGCATCACGCCGAGGCCGACCGTGAGTCGCTCGGTCGACGCCAGCGCCGTGGCGGCGAGGCTGATCCCGGCGGTGAAGAAGCAGTCCTCGATGAACCACAGTTCGTCGAGGCCGGCCGCCTCGACGGCCCGGGCGTGTTCGGCGACCGCCGACGCGGGGAAGGTCCGGTCGAAGCACACACCGAGCGCCATCCACGCATCCTCCCACGGGTGGCTAGGTTCGCGACGTGGCCTCGGCGACGTCCCTCGTGGGTCTCGTGCGACGTGGCGAGTACGAGCGAACGTGGCTGCGGCCCGACGTGCTCGCGGGTCTCACCGTCGCCGCGATGCTCGTCCCCCAGGCGATGGCCTATGCGGAACTCGGTGGCCTCCCGCCGTCGTCCGGCTTCCGGGCCGTCCTCGTCGCACTGCCGATCTACGCACTGATCGGCACGAGCCGCCACCTGGGGATCGGCCCCGAACCGGGAACGGCGATCCTGGCCGCTTCGGCCGTCGCGCCGATCGCCGCCGGCGATCCCGACCGGTACCTCGCGCTGATGGCGGCGATCGCCGGACTCGTCGGGGTGATCGCGCTCGTCGCCGGCGTCCTGCGACTGGGCTTCGTCGCCGATCTGCTCTCGAAGCCCGTGCTCGTGGGCTACATCACGGGTGTCGGCATCACGCTGTTCACCAGCCAGCTCCGCGGACTGACCGGCGTCGACATCGACGCCGACAACCCGTTCGAGCGGATCGGCCAGTTCGTGACGCGTCTCGACCAGATCGATGTGACGACGATCGGCGTCGGACTCGCCACGCTCGCGGTCATCCTCCTGCTGCGCTGGCGCGCCCCCACGTGGCCCGGTGCGCTCATCGGCATCGTGGGGTCGATGGTGGCGGTCGCGGTGTTCGACCTCGACGTCTCGACCGTGGGCGACGTCGAGGCCGCCTTTCCGGAGTTCGCAGTTCCCGACGTCGCCTGGGCCGATCTGCGCGACCTCCTGGGCGCGGCGGCGGGCGTGGCTCTCATCGGGTACACCGACAACATCTTGACGGCGCGGTCGATCGCGTCGAAGCAGGACTACGGGGTCGACGCCGACCGCGAACTCCTCGCGCTCGGCGCGATGAACGTCGGGGGTGCGCTCGGCGGTGGCTTCCCGATGTCATCGAGCGCGTCCCGCTCCTTCGTCCCCGCCACGATCGGCTCGAAGACCCAGCTCGTCAGCGTCGTCGCGTTCGTGGCGCTCGGCATCGTGCTGTGGGTCGGACGCGACGTTCTCGCCGACATCCCCAGCGCAGGCCTCGCCGCCGTCATCGTCGCCGCTGCCGTCGCCGTGGTCGACATCGAGGGGTTCCGACGCATCTTCTCGATCAGTCGGGTCGAGACCGCCCTCGCCGCAATCACCTGCGTGGCGGTCATCGGGACCGACCTCCTGTTCGGTGTCGTCTTGGCGGTCGTGCTCTCGCTGTTGATCGCCGTCGGCCGTGTCGCCAGGCCGCACGACGCGATCCTCGGCGCAGGTGAGGGCCTCGACGGGTGGATCGATCTCGACGACGAGCGTGCGACGCATCGGCCCGGCCTGCTCGTGTACCGGTTCGACGCGCCGCTCTTCTTCGCCAACGCCGAGCACTTCCGCGAACGACTCGAGATCGCGATCGAACGCAATCCCGGCGAGGAGACGAAGGTCGTGCTCGACATGGAGGGCATCGGCTCGATCGACACGACGGCGATCGAGCAGCTCGTCGATCTCGTCGACGACTACGCGGCGCGAGGGCTGAGCGTCGCCGTGGCCCGGGCGAACACGCGAGTCGAGGACGTCCTCGAACGTGGGGGCGTCGTCGAGCGGATCGGATCGGAGTCGGTGTTCCCCACGATCAACGCGGCGGTGCGGGCGTTCGAGCGCTCGGTGTCCGACGACGCATAGCGGGTCGATTCGTACACTCGGCGGCGTGTTCGTGCCGCACCCCCTCTCGACGTCGACGCGTGACGCACTGATCGCGGCGGGCCTCGACCCGGACGCCGTCGCCGACCTCGTGCGCCGGGCGTTGGCCGAGGATCTGCTCGGCGGGGTCGACGTGACGTCGCGAGCGACGATCCCGGCCGGGCAGCGCAGCACGGCGACGTTCGGAGCTCGCGAGTCGGGCGTCATCGCCGGGCTCCCGGTCGTCGCCGCCGTGATCGACACGGTGTGCGGCGACGAGTCGAGCGACCTCGAGCTCCTGGTCCCCGACGGGTCGCGGGTCGAGGCCGGAATCGATGTCGCGCGAGTCACCGCACCTACTCTCGCCATGTTGACCGCCGAGCGGACGGCCCTCAACCTGCTCTGTCGTCTGTCGGGGATCGCCACGCTCACGCGTCGCTGGGCCGACCAGCTCGACGGGACCGGGGCGACCGTGCGCGACACCCGGAAGACCACACCCGGCCTGCGCTCGCTCGAGAAGTACGCGGTTCGCTGCGGAGGTGGTGCCAACCATCGGATGGCGCTGTCCGACATGGCGCTGGTCAAGGACAACCACGTCGCCGCCGCCGGCGGGGTGGCGGCGGCCTACGAGCGGGTACGCGAGCTCGAGTCGTCGATCCCGGTGCAGATCGAGGTCGACACGCTCGACGGTCTCGGCGAGGCCGTCGAGGCGGGTGCCGATCTCGTCCTCATCGACAACTTCAGCACCGACGAGATGCGTCGGGCGGTGGAGCTGCGCGACGAACTCGACCCCTCGGTGCAGCTCGAGGCGTCGGGCGGCCTCACGCTCGAGACGGCCCGCGCCGTCGGCGAGACGGGCGTCGATCTCATCGCCGTCGGCGAGCTGACGCACTCGGCCCGGATCCTCGACCTCGGTCTCGATCTCCGCGAGATCGTCTGATCACGTCCGGTCCTCACATCCAGGCGCGATCGTCGCCGACGACCGCCGCTGCGATCCGGTCGCGCAGGAGCATCGCCTCGTCGAGCGGCAGCATGCCGATCTCGATCTCACCGGAGGCGGTGCGCAGTGACACGGTCGCAAGACCTCTGCGACGCTCGAACCACGTTCGGCGCACCTGCACCCCGTTGGTCTTGCGGAGAAGACACTGCTCGGTCCAGGTGTCGACGACGCGTCCGCGCGTCACCAGCTCGTCCTGCGTGAGGCCCCAGCGGAAATGCCGCACGTGGAGCCAGCGGAGCACGCCGACGATCGGGATCGCGAAGCCGAGCAGCAGCGCCCATCGGCCGACCACCAGCCACGCCAGGATCGCGATCACGATCGAGATCGACGTGGTCCATTGGAGTGCACGCCAGATCTCGGCCGGGTGGATCCGACCGGTCGGAGCGAGATCGGCCGCCGGCGTGAGACCGGCGCAACGCACGATCTCGGCGCGCTCGACGGCGTCGCAACCGAGGACGTCGAGACCGCCGTCGCCCACCGACGACAGGTCGACCTCGGACAGGCCGACCGCCTGCTGGAGCGGGTTCTGGCTGGTGGACACCACCTGGACCTTCGAGACCGCCCGCGTGTCGAGCCGCCTCGACAGCAGTCCCGAGGTGCGCCGGAGCTGCTGCCCGTCGACCTCGACCGTGTGGTCCCAGTCGCGCAGCACGATGCGGACGACGTTGAGGACGACCGCCGTCACCAGGAGCATCAGGAGCCCGATCGGGACCCACCACCATCGCACGTCATCGCCGTCGATCGTCGGGGGCCGCACGGGCACGTCGTCGCCCAGTTGGCCGAACGCGGCGAACGCCGAGCCGAGAGCGACCAGACCGGCGAGTGGCCACGACGTCACGGCAGCCAGCAGCAGTCGCGCGGGGGAGTGCCGCAGCACCACGGTGGGCACGTCGGGTGGGGAATCGAGACCCGCCGTGTCGATGGGATCGTCGGGTGTCGCGTCGGTCGTCATCGTCGGGCGTCCGGTGCGATGCCGCAGATCGTCGGCCACCGATCGATCGACGGCGTGCAGTCGGAACTCGGTCTCGTCGGTGCCGGCCGTCTCGAGCGACACGCGCACGACGCCCACGAGCCGGTGGATCAGTCGTTGCTCGGTGGAGATGCTCTGGATCCGGTCGATCGGAACCGACAGCCGGTCCCGGCGCAGCACACCCGAGTTCACGACGAACTCGTCGCCGACGATGCAGAACGTGAACCGCCACCACGACAGGACCGCGGCACCGATCACGACCGATGCGACCAGCGGGGCGATGATCAACACCGCGGTGTTCGCCGAGGCGGTGAAGAAGACGATCGCAGCCACGGCGAGCTGGATCCCGCCGACGGATGCGACGAGCGTGAGCCCGAAGAACACGATGGCCCAGGGCGACTGCCGCTGCGGATGATCGAGGAGGCTCACCGGATCTCGTCGACCGGCGGGGGACCCGAGGCGTTCTGGTCGACGTCGACGCCCTCGTCGGCGAGGCCGGCTCGGGTGACGATCAGGCGGCGGAGTGCGCCGGCGTCGTCGGGATCGAGACCGGGGATCGAAAGGTCGGGTCCCGCCGAGTGGACGCCGATCGTGGCCAGCCCGAGCGCGCGTTCGAGCGGACCGCGAGTGAGCGAGACGTGCTGGACACGCCGGAACGGAACGGTCTCGACCGTGCGCACCACCAGCCCGCGGCGGAGCGACACGTCGTGGTCGCGGACCTGGTGGCCGACGCGCAGCGCTTCCAGCCACGACCACACGGCGCCCGCGATCAGGAGAACGCCGAATCCGCTCCCCATTGCGATCGCGATCCATCCGTCGTCCATCTGCGCACCGATCAACACGCCGCCGACGACGGCGGCGACCGCGGCGACAACGAGGAAGACCAGCCAGCCCAGGACGTGGCGCGGATCGACGGACACGAAGTCGTCGTCGTCGAGCCGAGGGAGCCCGGCGACGTCGAGCGGTTCGTTCGGGAGGGGCGCGTCGTTCGACACCGTCGACCGATCGGCGGTCAGAGGATGGCGGCGAGCTCGATCACGAAGATCGTGTCGGCACCCGCGGGGAGTCCCTGCTGGGGAAGACCGTCGGGTCCGAAACCGTCCTCGGGCGGGATCGTGATCGCCCGGCGACCGCCGATCTGGATGCCGTCGAGTCCGGTGAGGATCCCGGGGAGGATGCCTTCGTCGTACGGGATCGGGACGGGCTCGATCCACGACGTGTCGATGGCGACGCCGTTGTCGCCGCGAAAGTTGACGTATCGGATCAGCGCGGTGTCGCCCCGCTCGAGCGTCTCACCGTCGCCGTCGACGAGGTCGACGAAGGTGGTCTCGGTGGCGCCCTCCGACAGCGGGACGCCCGGATCGGCCGGCACGTCCTCGGCGGTGACGACCGGGATCACGGCGCGGACGTCGATGACGAAGGTGAGCGCCTCGTTCTCGCCGATCACCTCACCGCGAGACGACTCGCCGTACGCGAGATCGCTCGGGATGTCGAGCTGCACCCGCTCGCCTGCCTGCGCACCGAGCAGTCCGTCCTCCCACCCCTGGATGACGCCACCGTTCCCGAGAGTCAGCGGAAACGGCTCACCCCGGTCGTAGCTGGCGTCGAACTCGACGCCATCGCGCGAGCGGACGCCGACGTAGTCGACGATGACGGTGTCGCCCTCGGCTGCTTCGGCACCCGATCCGGCGTCGAGCACGGTACGCACGAGCTCGGTCGGGATCTCGGTCGGGATCTCGACGTCGGGCTTGTCGGATGCCCCATCGGTCGGCGTCGGCGGCTCCGCCGACTCGACCTCGGTCCCGCCGTCGTCCGTCTCGCCGTCCGCGGTCGTGCGGTCGTCGTCGCCCGTCTCGCTGTCCGCGGTCTCCGGTGCCGCCGCGGCGTCCTCGGGGTCGCCCGTGGTGTCGGCATCGTCCGAGCCGCCGCACGCCGCGAGCAGCAGGGTTCCGGCCAGCAACGAGCCGATGAGGCGAATCCGCATGACGGGCGACGGTAGTGGCGCGTTCGTCCGGAGAGACGTCAGCGACTCGCGGCGGCGGGTGTCACACCCGTGAGTCGGCGCTGGTCGGCCGATCGTCCGGCCAGCCAGTCGGCCTCGCGGTGACCCAGCTCGCTCGACGGGCCGGCGTCGACGAACGGCCAGAGCTCCGACGCGATCCGTCGGTAGTTGCCGCGGGCGCCCAGTTCGCCCAGCAGTGCGTAGAGCCCGAGGTTGATGCGTTGGATGAACACGAACGAGCGGGGCACCGTCGCGTACTGGCTGATCGGGCTGGTGCGGTCGAACGTGTGCCGGACGATCTGGTTCGCGTACTCGCGGGTCCACTGCATCTCGCGGTCCTCGGCGACGGTCGCGTAGAAGAGCGAGAAGTACTCGCCGACGTCGTCGGTGTCGACGGGAGCGTCGGGATGCAGCATGCCGACCCGTTCGACGATGCGGCGGAACTCGTCGGGGTCCTTGTCGTGGGCGGCGGCCTTGACCATGGACGCGAAGGTCGACATCTCGTCGGTCGTGAAGTGCTTCACGAGGCCGAAGTCGAGGAACGTCACCCCGCCGTCGGGATGGAAGAGATAGTTGCCCGGATGCGGGTCGCCGTTGAAGGCACCGAATCGGTACAGCGACCGGAAGACGAATCGGAAGATGGTCTCGCCGACGCGGTCGCGGGCGTCTTGGCCCCAGGTCATCATCTCGTCCCAGCGGGCACCGTCGACGAGCTCGGTGGTCAGGACCCGCCGGGTGGACATCGACTCGACGACCCGGGGGATGCGGATGAAGGGGTGGCCGTCGTAGAACTCGGCGAATCGAGCCTGGTTGTCGGCTTCGAGCAGGTAGTCGGTCTCCTCGGCGAGGCGGATCTTGATCTCGTCGACCATCTCGGTCGGGTCGAGTCCGCCGAACGCCTGCTTGAGCAGGAGGCCGAGCATGTCGGCGTTGCGGAGATCGGAGGCGATGGCGTCGCCGACGCCGGGGTACTGGACCTTCACGGCGACCGCCTGCTCGACGGGGCGGCCGGCGGGATCTCCGAACGGCGGCAGCACCGCGATCGCTCGATGGACCTGGCCGATCGACGCGGCCGCGATCGGGTCGGGATCGAACTCGACGAACAGGTCGTCGAGCGAGGAGTTCAGCTCCTCCTCGATCGTGGTGCGGGCCAGATCGATCGACATCGGTCGCGTGTCGGCCTGGAGCTGGCCCAGTGCGATGCGGAGCGGCTCGGGGAGGCCGTCGTCGAGGTAGCTCGCCATCTGGCCGAGCTTCATGAGTGCGCCCTTCATCTCGCCGAGTTCGTCGGCGATCTGCTGCGAGTTGCGGTACTCGCGTTCGCGGTCGAGCTGTTCGCGTCGTTCGGCGGACGCGAACGTCTTGCGGGCGCTCGTGGCGGCCACGTCCCCGCCGATCTTCACGCCGAGACGTGCGAGCCGACCCGTCCGTCCGACCCATGATCCGTCGAGGAGATGCAGCGATGCGCCGGTCGATCGGTCTGGGCGGGCGAGGCGAGCCCCCACGACCGCCCCGGCAGCGAGCGCCGTCGCGCCGACGATCATCGAAACAGCACGTTTCGGACCCGGCACCGGATGTGCTGTCTGGCCGGTCATGCGGCGAGCCGCCTCGGTGTGGCCGACTCGATCGCGCGGACGAGGGCGGGGACGAACCGGTCGGCCCGGTCGA
>JBCCTP010000132.1:0-10382 GCA_039198505.1 Actinomycetota bacterium
AGCCGGACCTGGTACTCGGGGTAGGTCGCCTGCCGGTAGAGCAGCTCCAGCAACTCGGACGACTCGGCCGCGTCCATGTCGTCGATCTCCTTGGTGAAGGCGGCGTTCACGTAGATCGAGGACCGGCCGGTCTCAGGGTGCGTTCGGATCACCGGGTGGTGCGGGTTCGGGTACCGCGCCTCCATCTCGGCGACCTCGTCGTCGGTCGCTCCCCGCTTGCGCATCCCGAGCTTGAACCGGGTGAAGTCATGACGTGCGGTGCGTCCGGCGACCGCCTCCTTCACGTCGTCCGGAAGACCCTCGTACGCCTCGGCCATGTCGGCGAACAACGTGTCGCCGCCCACGTCGGGGCCCTCGATCATCCGGAGCACCGACCCGAGCGACGGTTCGAGCCGCCACGTCACGTCGGAGTGCCAGCCGTTCTCGAGGCCCGGCGTCGCCTCGTCGTGCGTGATGGCGAGCACCTCGGGATACCCGTCCTTGTGCGGCGCGAACGGGTGCTCCTCGAGCTCGCCGAAGCACCGGGAGAACGCCAGGTGCTCGTCGGTGGTCACGTCCTGATCGCGGAAGAAGAGGACCTTCCAGTCGAGCAGCGCCTGGCGGACCGCCGCGACCTGTTGCTCGTCGAGCGGCTGCGACAGATCGATGCCCGACACCTCCGCGCCGATCGTCGGCGACTGCGGTCGGATCGTGAGTCCGGCGCCGTCCGCCGTGTCGTGCGCCGCCGTCTCGGTCGCCGCGTTCGGCTCTGTGATCGTCATGACGAACCCCCTCGTCGATCGGCCACCGGGCGCCCCGTGCGCCGGCCGTGCCGGTCAGTCTCGCGCGATCCGTTCGGTCAGTCGGCGGCAGGAGCTGCGGGCGGCGCGATGCCGGTCTGGTGGAAGTAGTGGAGCGCGTCCCAGGTGTCGATCCGCCGTCGGACGAGCCCGTCCTCGACGTCGATCCACATCACTCCCGGCACGTCGATCGTCGCCCGCCCACCCGGACGGTCGGGGGCGTCGACCTCGGCGGTGAAGCGGTAGCGGGCACACGCGGTGCCGCTGATCGGCGCGCCGTCGGACCAGAGGTCTCGTTCGCCGTCGACCACGAGTCCGACGACCTCGTAGTTCCGACCGGCGAAGTCGGTGAAGAACCCGGGCAGGCGTTCGCGGTACGCGTCACGGCCTGCGCACCCGGCGGCGATGGTGACCTGGTGTTCGTTGACGAAGTCGTCGGTGACGAGGTCGGCGACCGCGTCGGGGTCGTCGCCACCGAGCGCGGCGAGATACGCCAGCGCGGTGTGCCGGACCGTGGTGGTCCGACCGTCGACCTCGGCGGTCAACCCCAGACCTCTCGCACCTTCTCGTACACGCCCTGGTCGTACGAGAACTCGAGGTTGTTGCCGTCGGGATCGCGGAGCATGCAGATGTAGCCGATCGGATCGGGCATCTGACGCGCCGGCATGCCGAGGCAGCCGGCCGCCTCGCCCTTGGCGGCGATCTCGTCGACCGCCTCCTTCGTGGGCAGCTCGATCCCGATGTGGGCGAACGGGCTCAGCGTCGCGATGGGCGCATCACCGAACGGATCCTTGTCGGGGAAGAACTGGGCGAGCACCAGCACGAACGGGAACTCGCCGGCGTCGGGGTGACCGAGCCAGGCGCCGTAGCCGTCATCGTCCTCTCGCTTCACGAGCAGCTCGAGGTTCGTGAACTCCCGGTACCACGCAATGGTCTCGTCGATGTCGGTGACCCGCAGCGCCACGTGGGTCCACCGCGGGGCGGTCGGCCGCAGCGAATGGATCGGTGCGGCACTCTCGTCCGTCGAGCTGTCGGGGGCGACGGTGTCACTCACTGGTCCACCCCTCGGGGATCACGGGGTCGTCGCCGCCCTTGACCCACAGCATGAACTGGTTGCCCCACGGATCGCGGAACGACGCGTTGAAGCCGTTGAACTCGGCCCAGTAGTGCTGCCGCCAGAGGATCTCGGCGCCGCGCGACTCGGCCTCGCCGAGGATGCGGTCGATCGAGTCGTCGTCGCTGACGAGGATCCACACCCGGGCGGCCCGACCTCCGCTGGCGAGTTCGCGCGGATCGGCGCCGTCGGGGTCGGGATGCGGGCGGGCGTTGGCCACGTTGTGGATGCCCATGTGCAGGTTGCCGGTGGGCCCCTGCGTGCCGTCGTCGAGCTGGAAGTTCTGTCCCGGGACGATCCGGTGGAAGACCCCGGCGGGTCGCGGTTCGACCTCCCAGCCGAAGACCGCGGCGTAGAACTCGGCGCTGGCCTCCGGCTCGGACGAGGGGAAGTCGACGAAGATCAACGTGTTCGGATACGACATGCGACGGACGTTAGCAAAGGTCTGATGGTCAGACCATCGGACGGTTTGGTTGCGAATCGGTGTGCCGCGGACGGTGGCGAGAGGGGCATCGGTACGTTCGGAACGTGATCTCGATGCGGCGGCGGGATGGCTCGATCCGGCGCCACACGATCGCCCTGGCGCTGGCGATCACGGCAGCGATGGCCGCGGCGTGCGCGGGCTCCGACACCGAGTCGGTCCAGATCCCACCGTTCGGCGATTCCCCGTCGGCCACCACCGATGGTGACGAGGCGACCGCGGCCGCCACGTCGCCGACCTCGACGACGGGCGCGACCACCACCAGCACGAGCGCCACTACCACGACGCTCCCTGCGACGACGACGTCCACCACCACGACCACGACGCTCCCCCCGACGACGACCACGACGACGACCACCACCACGACCACCGTCGACATCCCGCCACCGACGGGCCCGCCACCGTGCCCACCGACCGGCCGGCCCGTGTGGGAGGTCCGGCCACCGTCCGATCTCCCGGCGCCGTCGCTCCCCGACGACTGGGCCACCGAGGAGATCGGTCTGTCGGGGGCCGGCCGACAGATCATCGGCCTCGTGCGGCGGGTCCCCGACGCCACGCGACGAGTGATGGTGATCGGCGGCATCCACGGCAACGAGCCCGCCGGCCCGCCGAGCGCACGGGCCATGGTCGACGCCGACGTCCCCGACGACACCGAGCTGTGGTTGGTCCCCGATCTCAACCCCGACGGCACCCTCGCGGGAACGCGGTGCAACGGGGCGGGCGTCGACCTCAACCGGAACTTCTCGTGGGACTGGCGTCCCTCCACCGGCGGCCCCGGACCGCTCTCCGAACCCGAACCGCAGGCCATCACCGCCTTGATCGAGCGCGAGCGACCCGACCTGGTGGTCTGGATCCACCAGCCACTCGACTACGTCAGCGCGGTCGGCCAGACCCCCGACGTGTACGAGTCCGCCTGGTCGTTCGGATCCGGGCTCCCGATCCGCCCCGACGTGACCCAGCACGGCGGCGGCGAGAGCTGGACCTGGTTCGAGGCCGGGATCCCGTCGATCCTCGTCGAGATCGACGGGTGGGACGCGACGCAGGAGATCGTCGACGCCCAGGTCCGCGGGCTCGAGGCGGTCCTCCAGGTGGTGCAACCTCTTGCCTCGTCGGTCCGACAGCCGGCCGGACAGTAGGGTCACGCCCGGGTGGTCTGATGGACAGACCGGCCGATGCGACCAGATGACCGAACCCCCGACCACCGCCGAGGCGCCGCCCGCGCACTCCGACCCCGGGGTGGCGTTCCAGCCGATCTCGCGAGAGACGCTCAGCTCCCAGATCCGCGACCAGTTGCTCGAGCGGATCACGTCGGGTGCGTGGGCGCCGGGTCAGCGCGTGCCGTCGGAGCGCGACCTGTCCGACCAGTTCTCCGTCGCCCGCACCTCGGTCCGCGAGGCGATGCAGGGCCTCGTGTCGCTGGGGGTCATCGAGCGCCGCGGCAATCGGTCGTACGTGGTCGAACGACTGCCCGACGTCTCGTTCGACGGTCTCGACGACCGCAAGGAGTTCATCCGTCAGCTCTTCGAGACGCGCCGTCTCCTCGAGATCCCGATCATCGAGCTGGCAGCCGAACGTGCCGGGGACGCCGAGCGGGCCGAGATCCACGAGATCGCCGGGCGGTTCCGACCCGACATGGCGCTCGACGAGTTCCGCGAGCTCGACCGGGCGTTCCACGCGGCGATCGCTCACGCCTGTGGGAACCCGATCCTGGTCGAGGTGTACCACAAGGTGCTCAACCGGCTGTTCCACTCCGAGGGGCTCTCGTCGCTGCTCTCCGACGACGCGAACCGCGACGAGGTCGGGCGCATCGTCGGCTCCGCCGTGAGCCAGCACGCCGACCTCGCCTCCGCGGTCGCCGAGGGCGACGTGGCGCGCGCCGCCGCCGAGGGTGTCGCCCACCTCGCCGCCGTCGAGCGCGGTCTCATCGATCGCCTGGTCTGAACGCCCGTCGGCTCGTCACGGCCGATCGACCTCAGGTCGGCGGTGTGTCGAACTCGGTGATGAGATCCCGCGGATCGAGAGCGAGCGATCGATACCCGAGACGGCTGATGTCGACGGCGTCACCGTCGACGAGCGCGATCTTGCGACCCGCCGTCTCGGTGCCGCCGTCACCCGACGCGATCGCGACCAGCTGGCCGGCGGGGGTTCGGTCGGCATCGAGCTCGATCCGACGCACGTCGAATGTCACGGGCACCGGGCCCGGAACGCTCTCGCTCCACAGCAGGCTGGGCGAATCGCCGCCGAACCCGATCGCCTCGACGAGGAGAGCGTCGTCGACGGAGAGGCAGATGCGGGCCACCACGAGCGTGTTCCCCACGAACTGCGGCGGCCCGACGATGTCGCCGGCGACGGGACAGGCCGTCGGCAGGTCGACCCCCGAGGCGCCGTCGACCAGGTCGAGGACACTCCATCGCGGCAGGTCCTCCTCGATCGTCTGCCGAACTCCGACGTACCGACCGTCGCCGCGGACCTCGCCGACGATCCGATCGTCGAGCGAGATGACCGATCGGCCGTCGACGAAGACGATCGCGTCGAGGTCGGGCTCCCAGCTCGAGATCGACTCCACCTCGGCCTGGGGGTCGAGCGGATCGATCGCGACGAGCTCGTTGAACGTGCCCTCGTCACCCCAGGTGGCGTCGTCCGGACACACGTCGCGGATCACCAGCAGCCGACCGTCCGGCGCGACGGTGAACGAACGGCCGACGCCGACCTGAGTGTCGTCACCCGACGTGTCGGTCCGCACGATCGACCGTCCGGCGCATCGCACCTCGACGCGGGCGCTCTCGAACCGCACCCTGCTTCCGTCGACGAGATCCTCACCGTAGAGAGCGGCGACCTCCTCGGACGCCAGAGTGCGAACGAACGTGCCGGTGGAGTCGAACTCGTCGATCGCGAAGAACGTCGCGTCGAGCGGCGTCGGGCGTCGACCGAAGTAGCCGAGCCCGAGGTCGGCGTGCGTCGGCGCAGGAGCCGGTTCGCCGCTGTCGAGTGACACGACCCACAGCTCGGCGAGATCCTGCGCCTGATCGGCCTGGAAACCCGACCCGACGGAGAACGACCGGAGACACCCGCCATCGCCCTGGCGCACGTAGACGGTGAATCCGCTGATCGGCGGGTCACCCACGTACACCACGGTCGCCTGCCACTCTCCCGCCACCAGGGCTCGGCCGTCGGCGACCGCGCGATCGATCCAGGACGGGTCCTCGATCCCTCCGAGCGTCTGGGTGACGCTGAAGGGAGACTCCGCCGATCCCCACCTCGCGAGCGCCCGACCGTCGACGTCCTCGATCGTCGACTCACCGGCCGGCGTCCCGTCGGCCAGGCTCGGCGGCGGGAGCGGGTCGTCGGTGCAGGAGTCGGGGGTGCCCGCGTCGATCGGGGGAGGACGTCCGGCGTCGGTCATCGCCGTCGTCGGCGGCGCCGTCGTCGTCGGACTCGCTGCGGTGCTCGCCGGTGTGCTGGTCGGTGGTGTCGGGTCGGAGCGCGAGGTCGGCGGCGCAGGCTCGTCGATCCGCACGACGATGTCGTCGTCGGTGGTGACCACATTCCGTCCGCCGTCCCGCGGCCAGGCGACCACGAGGGCACCTCCGACCACGAGGAGCGCTGCCGCTGCGGCAGCGAACGACCGACGGCCCGGTGTTCGTCCACGCGCGTCGGGCAGCGGCCGCTCGTTCCACGCCGCGTCGACGTCGACGGCGTCCGAGCGCCGAGCCATCGACGCCTCCGCCATGGCTCGCAGTCGATCGTCGAGCTCGCGGTCGTCAGACACGTCGTCCCCCCTCCGCCGATCGCAGCGCCGACCTCGCCTTCGAGAGCGACGACTTGATCGTGTTCTCGGACACGCCGAGGTCGGCGGCGATGTCGGCGATCGAGCGATCGAAGCCGTAGAACAGCGATGCGATGAGCCGCTGTCGGGGCGGGAGCTGTGCCAGGAGCCGGAACCAGCCGTCGAGATCGTCCGATGCGGGATCGGCACTGCCGTCGTTGCGTGGCACGCCGACTGCGAGACGCTCGATCGCCCGTCTCTCCGCCGCCCGCGATCGGTGATGGTCGATCAGCAGATTCGAGGCGACCCGCCGCAACCACGCCTCGGGTCGGTCGTACGCGCTCACCGTGTCCCACCGGTCGTGCAGGCGGAGCAGCGCTTCCTGCGCGATGTCGTGGGCGATCGCACGGTCACCGGTCATCGACTCGCCGAGGGCGACCAGTTGCGGGAACTGAGCGCGAAAGCACTCTTCGAACCCCGCTGCGGCCACCGTCACAGATCACTACACGGACCACGTGCCCGCGAGGTTCCCTCGCCTCGGGGAACCTCGGTCGCCCCGACCGCGTGGATCAGTGCTCGATCACCCGGGTCGGCACGAGGTGGAGGTCGACCCGGGTCGAGTCAGGCGGGTCGAACGCCGAACCGTCGTCGTAGCCGTGCTTGGCCGCGATGCGGTCGCGGGAGACGCCGTCGGCATCGGGTTCGATCTCGACCGTGCCACGGATCTCGAGGTAGCGCAGCGGCCGGTCGGGGTCGACCACCGTGAACGCCACGCGCGGATCGCGTCGGACGTTCCGGTGCTTGGCCCGCTCGGCGAGCGTCGAGACCGTGACCCGCTCGCCGTCGAACCATAACCACACGGGCGAGCTGTTCGGCGAGCCGTCGGACTGGATGGTCGTGAACACCGCAGTATTCGGTGCGACGAGGAGGTCCTCGTAGGCCGTCGGGAGTTCCATCCCGACGACCGTAGTCGATATTCTGGACGTCGTGCCCAAGAAGTCGACGGCCGAGCCTCCGACTCCGACCACCGCTCGGCGGGGACGTCCGCCGAGCGTCGCGGTCGAGCGTGCCGTGTTCGACGAGATCCTTCGCCAGGTGCAGACCCAGCCGCCGACGGGGATCACGCGAACGACCGTCGCCGACGGGGCGAGCGTCAGTCGTCAGACGCTGTACAACCGATGGCCCACCGTCGCCGACATCGTGCTCGACGCCCTCCTCGAGCGCGCCGAGCGAACGATCGGCATCGCCGAGACCTCGCTCACCTCGTACCTCACCGATCTCGCCGCAGCGGCCGGAGGATGGGCGCGGCCGGGGTTGCGGGCCGTCGCCACGTTCGCCCAATCCGACCCGGTCTTCGCCGGTCGTTTCCGCACCGACTTCCTTCCCGCCCGGCACGGTGCGCTCCGTCGGGCCGTCGGCGCAGAGGTCCCCGACGGCGACCTCGCGGATCGCATCAGCGAGCTGATCGCCGGCAGCATGTGGTACCGGATCCTCGTGATCGACGCCGCGCTCGATCAGGAGTGGATCGACGCGATGACGTCGCTCGCGGCGGACGCGACGGGGATGCCGTCGCGATCCTGACAGGGGGTGGCGGCTGCCCCGGCCATCCTTTATGGTCTGACCATCAGACCGAAGCCGAGCACGCCACCGGGAGTCGACCGCCGATGATCACCGGCATGAACCACGCCGTCCTGTACGTCCGCGATGCGCGGCGCCACGCCCAGTTCTACGCCGACGTGCTCGGCTTCGAGACCATCGTCTCCGACCCTGGCGGTGCGTACGCCTTCCTGCGTGCGCCCGGTTCGGGGAACCATCACGATCTCGCCTGCTTCACCATCGGCGGCGGGGCGAGTCCGTCGACCGCCGGACGCGACACGGTCGGCCTCTACCACCTCGCATGGGAAGTGCCGACTCTCCACGACCTCGACGAACACAAGCAGCGGCTCGAGGCGGCCGGAGCCCTCGTGGGGATGTCGGACCACGGTGTCAACAAGAGCCTCTACGCCCGGGATCCCGACGGCATCGAGTTCGAGGTGATGTGGCTCGCACCACCGTCGGACTGGGGAGCCGAGGAGCACGAGGCGATCATCCGTCCGCTCGACATCGACGCCGAGATCGCACGATTCGGGGCCCATGAACGTTCGTCGACACATCGATCGGCCGTCGACCCGAGTGCGCTCGCCGCCAACGCCGTCGGCTCGCCCCCCACCGCCACCGCCAGCCCTGAAGGAGTGTCGTCGTGACCACACTCGACGAGACCGGACCACGGGCGCCGTTCGCCGACCAGTACTGCTACTTCCTCGACGACGACGCCTTCGAACCGACGAAGCGCGACGGATTCCGCCGGCGCGTCATCACCGGCGAGCGTCTCCAGCTCTGCTTCTGGCGGATCGCCGGAGGAGCCACGGGCTCGTACCTGCACCAGCACGAATCGCACGAACAGCTCGGGATCATCGTCCGCGGTGCACTCGACTTCCGCATCGGCGATCCCGACAGCGACGTCCGACACGTTCTCCGCGCCGGAGACGTGTACCTGGCTCCCGAGCGGGTCTGGCACGGCGACTCGGTGTTCGTCGGCGACGACGAACTCGACGAGTGCTGGATCCTCGACGTGTTCAGCCCGCCGCGCGCCGACCTCGTCGCGGCCGACGCCGAACCGGTCGTGACCCGACTCGACGGCGCCGACGACGCCCCGCCCACCCCGACGCCGTGACCGCCGACTGGAGGCTCGCCGTCGACATCGGTGGCACGTTCACCGACATCGTGTTGCTCGACGCGGCGAGCGGTGACGTCGTCGTCGACAAGACGCTCACCACGCCCTCCGCGCCGCTCGACGGCGTACGAACCGGGGTCGGCCAGGTCCTGGCTCGCGCCGGGATCGGCCCGTCCGACGTGACCGCACCCATCGTGCACGCCACCACGCTCATCACGAACGCGCTGATCGAGGGGAAGACCGGACGGGCCGGCCTCGTGACCACCGCCGGCTTCGGCGACACCCTGCTCATTCGCGACGAGCACCGATACGACATGTACGACCTGCAGATCGAGTTCCCGCCGCCGCCGATCCCGCGCGACCGCACCGTCGAGATCGACGAGCGGACGTCAGCACTCGGCGAGGTGCTGACCGCCCCGTCGGCCGACGAGCTCGACCGCATCACGAACGAGCTCCGAGCGGCAGAGGTCGAGGCCGTCGGCGTCTGCCTCCTCAACTCGTACGTCGACGCCACCAATGAGCGCGCCGTCGCCGACCACCTCGCCCGCGAGCTCGGCGTCCCCGTGTGCATCTCGGCCGACGTGTCTCCGCAGATCCGCGAGTACCCGCGCATGGTCACCACCGCGTGCAACGCGGCGACCATGCCCGTCATCGGGCCGTACCTCGACGAGCTGCAGAAGTGGCTGTCGGGTGAGGGCTTCGGCGGCTCGGTCCTGATGATGCTGTCGAACGGTGGCGTCGTCTCGGCCGACGACGCCGCCAGCGTGCCGATCCGTCTCGTCGAGAGCGGGCCCGCGGCCGGCGCGCTCGCCGGGTCGTGGTTCGCCGAGCGCCTCGGCGAGGAACGGCTGCTGTGCTTCGACATGGGCGGCACCACCGCGAAGGCGTGCCTCATCGAGCACGGCGAGCCCGAACTCACCAACGTCTTCGAGGTCGCCCGGGTCTACCGATTCAAGAAGGGGTCCGGGTTCCCCGTGTCGGTGCCGTCGGTCGACCTCGTCGAGATCGGAGCGGGCGGCGGCTCGCTCGCCCGCACCGACACGTTCGGCCTCCTCAAGGTGGGGCCCGAGTCGGCGGGCGCCGAACCGGGACCCGCGTCGTACGGACGGGGCGGCACCGAACCCGCCGTCACCGATGCCGACGTGGTGCTCGGAATGCTCGACCCCGCTGCGTTCCTCGGTGGCGACATGCCCCTCGACGACGGCGCCGCGGCGGCCGCCGCGGCCCGGGTCGGGGAGCGTCTCGACCTCGACGGCGACGCCGTGGCGGCCGGAATCCACGAGATCGTCAACCAGAACATGGCGGCCGCCGCCCGGATGCACGCGGTCGAGCAGGGCGTCGACCTGCGCGGCATCCCCGTGCTGGCCTTCGGCGGAGCCGGCCCGGTGCACGCCTGCGGCGTCGCCGACCTGCTCGAGTCGGACCGCGTCGTGTTCCCGGTGAACGCCAGCGTCTTGTCGGCGTTCGGCACGCTCGTCTCGCCGGTCCGCATCGACCTCGCCCGCTCGATGCCCCGCCGCCTCGACGCG
>JBCCTP010000133.1:0-10363 GCA_039198505.1 Actinomycetota bacterium
ACCCGTTCGGCCACTCGCGGATGATCACGCCGTACTCGAACCAGAACGTCGAGCGACTCGGCCTCGCGTCGTGGGATGACTGGCAGCGCCTCGATCAGGGTCCCTTTCCCGTGGTCGACACGGTGCCGGGCATGGTCGATTGCACGTCGACCGCCGTGAGTCTGTTCCCCAACGCGATCATCCCGCTGGGCAGCATCGGCTACCCGATCAACCTGTTCTGGCCGATCGACGAACGCCACACCCGACTCGACTGGATCTACTACGGCCTGCCCGACGACGGTTCGGACGCCTTCGATCCCGACGACCTCCCCGACCATTGGCGCCGGCGCAAGGCGACGTACGACCAGATCATGGCCGAGGACGAGATGAACATGGCGCCGATGCAGCGCTCGATGGAGTCGCCCGCTCTCACCGGGATCCCGCTCAACTACCAGGAGCGGCGCATCTGGCATCTCCACGAGGAGATCGACCGCATCATGGGCGACGCAGTGCCCGAGCATCTCCGGGTCGACCAGTTGCTCGATCCGTACGTCGAGCGCTGACCGCCCTGCGTCGCGCCGAGCACGGTCTGGGTCTGACCCCGGGCGTGATGTCCGCGAGGATCGGCCGATGGACCTCGCTGCGGCCGCCCGCACCATCAATGCCACCGGCTACGCCTACATCTCGTCGTGGGCGCTACTGACCGCGTGCGAACTGCGGCTGTTCGACCGCCTCCCGGCGCGCGCCGACGAACTCGGTGACGTGTCACCCGACGCCGACCTGGTCACGACGCTGATGTATGTCCTCTCCGACGCCGGGCTGGTCGTCGAGTCGGCCGGGACGTGGTCACAGGACGACGGGATGGCTCGCCTCCTCACGGGTGACGCGTCGTACGCCGACTACCTCGGTGGTCAGGTTCTCCAGCAGATGACGCCGCGGCTCACGCTCGGCCCCACCGGTCGGAACGTGTTGGCCGACGTCCTCGCAGCACCCGACACGCGCACCGGATACGCCGGCTGGTTCGCCGACGCCGAGGAGGCTCGCGCCTATCAGGCGTCGCAGTTCGCTGGCTCGCTCGGGCCCGCGAAGGGACTGGCTCGGACGCTCCCGGCGGTGGCCGGTCCCGTGCTCGACGTCGGGGGCGGGTGGGGAGCGATGGCCCGCGCCGTGGCGAGCCACCACGAGGTCGACGTCGACGTGGTCGACCTGCCGAACGTGGTGGTGGCGGCGCCTCCCGTCGGCGATCGCGTCCGCTTCGTCGCAGGCGACGCGCTCGACCCCGCGTCGTGGCCGACCGATCGTGACGAGTCGTACGACGGCGCGATCCTCAGCTACCTGTTCTCCTCCATTCCCGGCGATCGCCACGGACCGTTGCTCGACGCACTGGCCGAACACGGCGTCCGGTGGGTCGCCGTGCACGACTTCCTCGTGGACGGCGGCGCGCACGCGGCGGCGTGGTCTCTGCAGCACGCCGTGTTCGTGCCCGGGCATCGCTCTCGTCGCGTGGCCGAGGTCGAGGAGATGCTCGCCCAGCGCGGCTGGGCGACCAGCTCGACGTCCCCGCTCGTCGACGAGATGACCACGTTGGTGGTCGGACGGAGAGGCTGAGCCGTGAGCGCGTCCGCCGCACCCGTTGCCCAGATCGCCTACTTCGTCACCGACATCCGGCGGTCGGCGGCAGCGATGGCTGCGTCGCTGGGCGCAGGACCGTTCCACGTGATCGACCGGATCGAACTCTCGTCGTGCGAGCACCGCGGTCGACCGGCCGATTTCGTCCACTCGTCGGCGTACGGACAGTGGGGTTCGGTCATGGTCGAGTTCGTTCAGCAGGACTCCACCGGTCCGTCGCCGTTCCGCGACATGTACGAGCCCGGTGAGGAGGGCATCCACCACGTCGCCACCATCGTTCCCGACCTGCATGCGGCGATCGCCGATCACGCCGACCGTGGACGTGAGCTGGCGTCGATCCAGACGACGACGACCGGCACCGAGTTCGCGTTCGTCGACGCCACGGCCGACCTCGGCCACATGATCGAGCTCTACGAGCCGTCCGACGGGCTCCTCGGCTTCTACGCGATGATCCGTGCGGCGGCCGACGGCTGGGACGGCGTCGATCCGGTGCGCACGCTTCGCTGAGTCGAGGCGGCCCGACCTGCGCTCAGTAGCCGGGGTGGACGGCGAGGGCGCCGCCGTCGACCAGCAGGTCGGTGCCGGTGACGAACGACGAGCGATCGCTCGCCAGGAACGCGATGCCGTTCGCCAGGTCGTCGGGTGTGCCCATGCGCCCGAGCGGCGAGATCGTTGCGAGGTGGTCGCGGATGCCGGGCGCTCGCTCGGACGCCGTCTCGATGATGCCGGTGTCGGTCGCTCCGGGGATGACGGTGTTGCACCGGATGGCGAGCCCCTGCTGTCCGCACCACACGGCGACCGAGCGGCTCATCGAGCGCACCGCCCCCTTCGACGCCACGTAGGCGACGTCGGTGGGAATGGCCGTGATGGCGCTGGTCGACGACACGTTGATGATCGATCCCGACGGGCCGCCGGGGTTCTCACGCATCGCCGTGATCGCGTGCTGACATCCGAGCATCACCCCGGTGAGGTTCACGTCGAGCACCATGTGCCAACGGTCGAGCGGGATCGACCCGATGTCGCCGCCGCCCACGATCCCGGCGTTGTTGACGCACACGTCGAGACGTCCCTGCTCGGCGACGACCGACATCACGCGCTCCCAGGCGGCCGGATCCGACACGTCGTGTTCGACGAACGTCGCTCCCACCTCGGCGGCGACGGTCCGCCCGGCCTCGGTCGTCACGTCGGTCGACACGACGCTCGCACCGTCGGCGGCGAGACGTCGAACGGTGGCTGCGCCGATTCCCGACGCTCCACCGGTCACGAGCGCCACACGACCATCGAGTTCACCCATGTCGGCGAGTCTGCTCGACGGCCTCCGCTCCGGGCGGACCGGCCGGAAGGCGCTCGGATACCGTGCCGCCGTGTCCGAGATCGTGACCGAACCCGACGACATCACGGCGGAGTGGTTGTCGGCGGTGCTCGACCGGTCGGTCACCGGCGTCGTCCGTCGCACGCGTATCGGCACGGGGCAGATGTCTCGCAACTACCGGGTCGAGTTCGAGACGGCCGACGGGTCGGCGGCGCCGTCGGCGGTCGTGATCAAGATCCCCACCGACGATCCGACACTGCGTGCCATGGCCGGCGGGTCGTACTCGCGCGAGGTGGGCTTCTACGCGCAGCTCGCCGACCGGGTCGACTGCGCCCGCCCCGCCTGTCTCCACCACGAGATCTCGGTGGAGGGCAACGACTTCGTCCTCGTCCTGTCCGATCTCGCACCTGCCACCCAGGGCGACCAGATCTCGGGGTGTTCGCTCGACGACGCGCACCGGGCGATCGAGAACCTCGCGGGTCTCCACGCCCCGGTCTGGAACGACGCGTCGCTGCACGACGTCGACGTCCTGTCGTTCTCCGACCTCGACCTGCTCGGCACCGTGTATCGGATGGCGCACGACCAGTTCGTCGACCGGTATGGCGACCGGCTCGCTCCGACGACCGCCGACGCGTTGCTGCCGTTGCGCGACGGCTTGATCGCCTGGCTCACGGCGCCGTCGGATCCGTTCTCGCTCGTCCACGGTGACTACCGCCTCGACAACCTCCTCTTCTCCGAGACCTCCGTCGCCGCTGTCGACTGGCAGACCGTGGCGGTCGGCCCGCCGGCCCGCGACGTCGCCTACTTCGTCGGCAACGGGATCACGACCGACGAGCGTCGACGGCACGAGGACGAATTGCTCGTGGGCTACCTCGACGCACTCGGCGCCCGCGGCGTCACCGACTACCCCCTCGACCGGTTGCGCACCGACTACGCACGCGGCGCGTGGCTCGGGGCGTACACGACCGTCCTCGGGGCGTTCGCGGCCGCTCGCACCGACCGCGGCGACGACATGTTCGTGGTCATGGCCGACCGAGCCTCGGCCCAGATCCTCGACCACGAGTCGGTGAGCCACCTCCCTTGACGCCCGCATCGACGGGCGGAAGGACGCCCGGTACCCGATGCGTTCCGCTGGTCAGTCAGCCGGTGGCGACGGTGGGGCCAGGTCGGGGAGGAAGGGTGCGAGGAGCGGGTCGATGTTCGGCCCCCGGCGGAGGTGGTGGCCACCGTCGACGGCGAGAACCACACCCGTGATCCACGACGACTCGGGACCGCAGAGGAACCGGACGGCGCGGGCGACGTCCTCCGGTGTCCCGCGACGGCCGAGCGGCATGTTGATCCGGTAGTCGGCGTCGACCTCGTCGGTCGACTGGAGGAGCGCGGACAGTTCGGTCTCGACCAGCCCGGGTGCCACGGCGTTGACGCGGACACCTCGCGACCCGAGTTCGTCGGCGGCGTTGCGCACGAGCATCTCGAGCCCCGCCTTGCTCACCGTGTACGGCGTCATGAACCGGTGGGTGGCCGTTCCGGCGATCGACGAGACCGCACAGATCGTCCCGCCGCCCCGAGACACCAGCAGCCGAGCGGCGTGCTTCACCGTGAGGAACGCCCCGGTGAGGTTCGTCCGCAGCGTCGGCTCCCACTCGTCGAGCTCGATCGCCTCGAGCGGACCTGCGGTGCCCCGACCCGCATTTGCGACCACGATCGACAGCGGCGCTCGGTCGTCGGCGTCGGTCAGCGCCGAGGACACGGCGTCTTCGTCGCCGACGTCGACCACGGCCACATCGACCGACGCTGCGCCGCCGCCCAGCAGCTCGTCTCGCGCCGACGCGAGGCGCTCCTCGGTCCGGCCGGCGATGGTGACTGCGGCGCCGTCGGCGGCCAGCGACCGTGCGATCCCCAGACCGATCCCGGAACCGCCTCCGGTGATGAACGCGTGCTGTCCGGCCAGCGGCTCTCCGGGCGACGCGTCGGAGGTTCGGTCGGTCGTCGTCACGGCGTCATCATCGCACCGCACCCCGAGGCGACCGGTACCGTCGGCGTCGATGCGCTTCTCGGTCTGGCCCAACCCCGCCCGCACGCCCGACGAGATCCTCGATCTCGCCCGAACCGCCGACGGCGGACCGTGGTACGGCCTCTGGTTCGCCGACCACTACATGCCGAACACCGGTGGGCTCGACGTGGCCGATGGCGACGTCCACGAGTGCTGGTCGATCCTCCCCGCCGTCGCCGCGGTGACCGAGAGGATCCGTCTCGGACCGCTCGTGGCACCGACCTCGATCCACCACCCGGCACTCCTCGCCAACCGGGCGGCCACGATCGACCAGCTCTCGAATGGACGGTTCGTGTTGGGCCTCGGCGCCGGGTGGCAGATCAACGAGCACCGGGCGTACGGCTTCGACCTCGAGGAGCCCAAGGTCCGCGTCGACCGCTTCGACGAGTCGATCCAGATCGTCCGATCGCTGCTCGACACCGACCGCACGACCTTCCACGGCACCCACTACTCCGTCGACGACGCGCCCTGTCAGCCCACGCCGGTGCAGGCGACCCTGCCGATCCTCGTGGGTACGGGCAGCCCTCGGATGCTCGGGATCACCGCTCGGCACGCCCAGGAGTGGAACACCTGGGGTGCGCCGGCGCTGGCGGCGGAACGGATGCAGGTGTTCCGTGCGGCGTGCGAGAAGGCGGGAGTCGATCCTCACGGGCATCACACCTCGGTGCAGGCGCTCGTCCGGTTCGACGACACCGGCGAGGCTCGGCCGTGGGACGGCTGGGACGACCGCACGGTGATGGGTGGTGACGACCAGATCGTCGACCGACTCGGCCGCTACGTCGAGGACGGCGTCGACGAGTTCATCGTTCCCGACTTCGCGCTCGGCGAGACCGCCGAGGAGCGCGCGGACGCCGTCCATCGGTTCGCCGAGCAGGTGATCCCACAGTTCCGGTGATGCGCGACCCGCACCGCGGATGAGGCGAGTGTCACGTTCGCGCGAGGCGCGTTTGACAAACTGAGGGGATGCGTGGCTTCCGGCACGGCTCGACGCGGGTGGCGATCGCGGTCGGCGTCGTGGCGCTCGTCGCCGCCTCGTGCTCCGACGCGGACCCCGACGACGCCGCCGAGGACACCACGGTCGACACCGAGGCGCTCGTCGACGACATTGTCGCGACCACCAGCATCCCGGCGGACACCACCACCACGACCGAGGCGCCCGCCCCGACCACCACCGCCCTCCTCGTCACCGAGGGAGCGACCGTCGTCGTCGCCAACGCCAGCATCGTCGGCGGCAGCGCCGGGCGGATGACCGACCAACTCGCCGGCGTCGGATTCACCACGGGCACGCCCACCAACGCCGTCGACAAGCTCGTCGACTCGGTCGTCCACTTCACCGATGCCGACGGCGCCGAGACGGTCGCCGAGAGCGTCGCTGCGCAGCTCGGTGGGGTCGAGGTGTCGGCGATGCCTGATCCGATCCCGGTCGAAGACGCCGACATCGGTGACGCGAACGTGCTCGTCCTGCTCGGCGACAACGAGGCCGACCAGTCGCTCGACGAGCTGCAGGGCGTCCTCCCCGAGTCGGCGGTCACCATCGAGACCTCCGGGCTGACCGTCGTCGTGGCGAATGCCGCCGGCGTCGACGGAGCCGCCGGCCTGATGAGCGACGAGCTCGAGGCGGCCGGCGTGACGGTCGGAACTCCCACCAACGCCGTCGTCCAGCTGGCCGACTCCATCGTGCACCACACCGAGACCGAGGGGGCCGAGGCCGACGCGCAGGCGATCGCCGACGCGCTCGGCGGCGTCGAGGTGCAACCTCTGCCCGACGAGATCCCGACCGAGGCGAGCACTCTCGACGGTGACGTCCTCGTCCTGGTCGGCACCAATCAGGCCACCCAGACCCTCGCCGAGCTGAATCCCTGATCCGTCCCGGCTCCGGCCACGCGCTCCCGACCTGATCGGGTCACGCCGGCTGTCAGAACCGGTCCATCAGAGATCCCTCAAGATCCGACTCTCGTCGGTCGATACCCACTCGTACCACCAGTGTGTGGTCGGCCCGTCCGACCGCCACGACGAGCATCAGGACCAGGGACCGCGACCATGGACACCACCGACGGAGGACGGCGATGAGCGACGACCTCGCAGAGCTGCAGAACCGCATCGTCGACGCCGTCCAGTCGGAGCTGACCCGCTTCAGCAAGGAGGTCGCGAGCGAGATCTCGTCGATCCGCGGCGAGATCGACGCAGGTGCCGCCGCCCACTCCGAGCTGCAGGAGCAGGTCATCACGCTCGCCGACGCGATCGAGGCGTCGCACGGCGCCAACACGACGTTCCAGACCGATCTCCAGCGCGCTCTCGAGCAGCGCCTCAACGAGTTCGGCACCGCGACCAAGCGCCGCCACGAGGAGATCAACGATCGGCTCGGCCGGGTCGTCGACGAGGCCAACAACGGCATCGTCGCAGCCGTCGAGACCGCTGCCCGCCCGCTGATGCGCGACCTCGAGGACCGCCAGACCGAACTCTCCGGCTCGGTCGACAAGTTCCACGAGGAGATCGACCGCCTCGACGAACGCGCCACGACGATCGTCGGACACATCAACGAGGTGACCGGCGCCGTAGAGGGTCGCCTCGACGAGATCTCACGCGAGGTCGTCGAGTCCTTCGACGAGCGCCACGCCGCGGTCGTGGCTCGCATCGACGAGGTGTCGGCCGCCGCCGCCCGGCAGCAGTCGGAGGTCGCCAAGATCGTCGCCGACCGTGTCGAGACCAGCGAGGTGCGGGTCAACGAGAAGATCGTCGGGCTCGAGAGCCGGATGAACGACGAGATCGGCCAGCGGATCGCCGACATCGACGCCCACGTGGGCCACGTGTCGGCGGGTCTCGACGACGCCGTGATCACCTTGAACGATCGCATCGCCGCCGCCGAGTCGAAGACCGGCGACGTGGAGAAGGAGATCGCCAAGGTCCGCGAGGAAATCTCCGAGGTCGACGCCGAGGCCATCGACGAGATCAAGGAGAAGATCGGATCCGCACTCGGCCAGGCCGAGCTGATCCGCATCGAGATGGATCGCTTCAAGGACGAGATCACCCAGACCTCGACCAAGACCAACGTTCGACTCACCGAGCTCGAGACGCAGGTGCAGGATCAGTACCTCGACGTCGAGACCTCGATCCAGCTCGAACGTCTCGAGGAGATCGAGCGAGCGATGCTCCTGCTCGATCCGGAGCAGTTCGTCCGACGCGACGAGCTCGAAGGACTCGACGCCGAGGACGCCCTGTCGTCGATCGGCACCGTGGCGACCGATCTCGTGGGCGACGTGCCCGACGCACCAGCGACCGATCCCCTCGCTCCTCCGACCGCCGAGCACGACGCCGACCACAGCCCGGTCGGCGGCTGACCTCGACGATCGCCACCAACGCACCGCCGACACATCCGACGACACCCCGACGCATCCGAACGGAACCTGATCCATGGCACTGGGCCGCAAGAAGTCACCCGACACCCCCGAGGCACCCGCCGCCGATGGCGGTGGTGTCGCGGTCGCCGATCGTCCGGCGCCGCCGGAGACCGGTCCGTCGCCCGACGAGTGCATGTCGACCGGGCAGGCGCTCCTGCAGGCCGGCCAGATCGACTCGGAGAAGATGGCGACCCTCCTCCAGGAGGCCAACGGTGATCTCCTCGAGTTCTCGAACTACGCCCTGACCCGTCACGGGGTGGGCCGCAACGAACTCGCCAATGCCGTGGCCGCCGCCTGTCAGGTCCCGGTGGGCAACCCGAGCGTCGGTGAGCTCGACGACGAGATCGTCGCACGACTGCCCGAGAACGTCTGTCGTGAGAACAAGGTGATCGCGATCGCCGACTCGCCCGAGGGGCTCGTCGTGTACGCCGCCGACCCGTCCCCGTGGCGCCGTCAGCAGGTCGAGCGCGCCGTGTCGGGTGAGCTGCTCGCGTGGCGAGCGTCCGACCACAAGACGGTCACGTCGTTCATCGAGCAGAAGTTCCGCTCGTCGACGAACATCGATGCGCTCGTCGCCACGTTCGCCGGCGAGGACGAGCAGAAGGCCGCCGCCGACACGATCGCCGAGGTCAGCCTCGACGACGAGGCGCCGGTCATCCAGCTCGTCGCCAAGATCGTGAGCCAGGCGCTGCGCGACCGCACGTCGGACATCCACATCGAACCGCTCGACGACCGACTCCGGATCCGGTTCCGCATCGACGGTCACCTCGTCGAGGCCTTCAGTCTCCCGCTGTCCGCGCACAATGCGCTGACCAGCCGGCTGAAGATCATGTCCGAGATGAACATCGTCGAGAAGCGGGCTCCCCAGGACGGCCAGTTCTCGACCAAGGTCGACGGCAAGGAGATCGACGTCCGCGTCGCCACCGTCGCCACGGTCTTCGGCGAGAAGATCGTCATGCGACTCCTCGACAAGTCGAAGTCGATGGTCGGCCTGGCCGAACTCGGCATGCCGAAGGAGATGTACAACTCGTACTCGAAGCTGGTGCACGCACCGTTCGGCATGGTCATCTGCGCCGGCCCGACCGGCGCCGGCAAGACGACGACGCTCTACGCGACGCTGCTCGAGATCAACTCGACCGGCAAGAACGTGACCACGGTCGAGGACCCGGTCGAGTACGTGTTCCCCGGCATCAACCAGGTGCAGACCAACGAGAAGGCGGGACTCACCTTCGCCACCGGCTTGAAGGCTCTCCTCCGTCAGGACCCCGACACGATCCTCGTCGGTGAGATCCGAGACGCCGACACCGCACGCATCGCGATCCAGTCGGCGCTCACTGGTCACTTCGTGCTCTCCTCGCTGCACGGCACCGACGCGGTCGCCGCACTCCACCGCCTGCTCGACATGGGGATCGAGGCGTTCCTCGTCGCATCGGCGATCGTCGGCGTCGTCTCCCAGCGTCTGCTCCGCAAGATGTGCGACAACTGCAAGGAGCCGTACGACCCCGGCGCCGAGGAGCTCGCCGTGTTCCGTCAGCACTCGGGCGGATCGGAGAAGACGCAGTTCTTCCAGGGCAAGGGCTGCAGCTACTGCTCGGGAACCGGCTACCGCGACCGCATCGGTGTCTACGAGCTGCTGCGCATCACCCCGGAGATCCGCCGGCTCATCGTCGGCTGGGCGACCACCGAGGAACTGCGCCGTCTGGCCGTGGCACAGGGCATGCGCACGATGCTCCGTGAGGCCATGCAGATGGTCGAGGACGACGTCACCACCGTGAGCGAAGTCGTCCGCACCCTCTTCGCGCACTGATCAGGTCGCGCCGGTCTGGTGGCGCCGCTCGTCGGCCCTTCGGTTCTCCTCGCGGCGCGTCCGGCTCGTCGCTGGCGCTTCCCTCGCCGGTCATGCTCGTCGTCGCTAGTGCTTCCCTCGCCGCCGTGCCGGGCCGCCGTGCTCGAGAGGGCGCTTTTTGTGGTTCAGTGTTCCGTCGAGCCCGG
>JBCCTP010000134.1:0-10338 GCA_039198505.1 Actinomycetota bacterium
GCACTCTCGATCGCGGCGTCGGCGTCGGAGGCCGATGCCGCATGGCTGGACGATCGGGCGACGCCGCTCGTCGAGTCGATCGTCGTGGCGACCCCGTCGTGAAACGCTGACGCGAGACACACGGTGTCAGGCACCGTCTGTCTCCTGTCAGATGCGTTCGATGATGATGGCCGGGGCCATGCCGCCGCCGGTGCACATCGTGGCGAGGCCGGTCGACAGGTCGCGACGCTCGAGTTCGTCGAGCAGGGTGCCGATGAGGATCGCTCCGGTCGCACCGATCGGGTGACCGAGGGCGATCGCCCCGCCGTTCACGTTGACCTTGTCGCGGTCGACGTCGAGGTCACGCTGGAACTTCTCGGACACCACGGCGAACGCCTCGTTGATCTCGATCAGGTCGATGTCGTCGAGTGTCATGCCGGCGCGGTCGAGGATCTTGCGGGCGGCGGGCACCGGCGCGTTGAGCATGAGCGTCGGGTCGTCGCCGACCGTGGTGGTGGCGACGATGCGAGCGCGGGGCGTGAGCCCGTGGGCGGTGGCGTAGTCGGAGCTCGCCATCAGGATCGCGGCGGATCCGTCGACGACGCCGGACGAGTTGCCGGCGTGGTGGACGTGCTCGATCTCGAGGTCGGGGAACTTCTGATTGATGAGCTCGCCGAACGACGGGCCGTCGTCGGGTCGGTATGCGGCGATCTTGGGGAAGCTCGGCGCGAGCTGCGACAGCGTCTCGATGGTGGTGCCCGGACGCGGGTACTCCTCGCGATCGAGGGCGATCGATCCGTCGTCGGGATCGAGGACCGGGATCAGCGAGCGGTCGAAGCGTCCCTCGTCGAGTGCGACACCGGCCCGTCGCTGCGACTCGGCGGCGAGCGCGTCGAGTGCCTCTCGGGGGATCTCCTCGAGGCTGGCGATGGCGTCGGCACACACGCCCTGGTGCGACTGCGGGTGGATCTCCTGGAGGTGCTCGTTGCCCGCCCCCATGGGCAGCAGGCCGGGGTGCTTGAGCGACATCATCTCGCAGCCGCCGGCGATGACGAGGTGCTCCATGCCGGCCATCACCGAGTTGGCGGCGAAGTTCGTGGCCGTGATCCCGGACCCGCAGAAGCGGTCGAGTGTGACGCCACTCGCCTTCGTGTCGTAGCCGGCGGCGAGTGCCGACATCCGGCCGAGATCGCCACCCTGCTTGCCGGTTTGCGCTGACGTGCCCCACACGACGTCGTCGACATCAGCGGTGTCGAACTCGTTGCGTTCGACGAGTGCCTCGAGCACGGTCTTGCCGAGGTGCTGCGGATGCAGATGGGCGAGAGATCCCTTGCCCACCTTGCCGATCCCGCGCGGGGTGCGGACGGCGTCGATGATGAGTGCGTCGGCCATGTCGTGTGTCTCCAATCGAAGTGGTCGGACGAACGGTGTCTGACACCGCGTGTCCGGGTCTGGTCCGGATCAGCGGAAGCCGACCTGGGGTCGGGGTGTGTAGGGCTCTTCGAGGCGGGCGATCTCGTCGGTGGTCAGCTCGACGTCGACCGCAGCGACGGCGTCATCGAGGTGGTGCGGCTTGGTGGCACCGATGATCGGTGAGGTCACGAACGACTTCGACAGCATCCACGCGAGCGCGACCTGTGCCCGCGACACGCCGCGCTGGTCGGCCACCTTGGCGACGCGCTCGACGATCTCCCGGTCGGTCGGTTGGTACAGCGTCTTGCCGAACTCGTCGGTGTCGGATCGAGCCGTCTCCTCGTCCCACGGGCGGGTGAGTCGACCTCGCGCCATCGGACTCCACGGAATGACGCCGACGCCCTGATCGACGCAGAGCGGCATCATCTCGTTCTCCTCCTCGCGGTGGAGGAGGTTGTAGTGGTTCTGCATCGAGACGAACTTCGTCCACCCGTTCATCTCGGCCGTGTACTGCATCTTCGAGAACTGCCACGCCCACATCGACGAGGCGCCGACGTAGCGGACCTTGCCCGACTTCACGACGTCGTGGAGGGCCTCCATGGTCTCGGCGACCGGCGTGGAGTGGTCGAACCGATGGATCTGGTAGAGGTCGATGTAGTCGGTGCCGAGCCGCCGGAGTGAGTGGTCGACCTCGGTCATGATCGCTTTGCGCGACAGGCCCATGGCGTTCTGCCCCTGACGCATCGGACCGAACACCTTGGTGGCGATCACGACCTCGTCGCGGTTCGCCATGTCGGCGAGGGCCCGGCCCACGAACTCCTCGCTCGTGCCCATCGAGTACACGTTCGCGGTGTCGAAGAAGTTGATCCCGGCGCCGAGTGCCTTCTCGATGAACGGTCGCGACGTCGCCTCGTCGAGCGACCACGCGTGGGTTCCTTCGCCGGACTCCCCGTAGCTCATGCATCCGAGGCAGATGCGCGAGACGTCGAGGCCGGTGCGGCCGAGCTTGATGTACTCCACGGCCCCAACCTACGAAGCCGACCTCACCGGCTCGCCATCAGGCGACAGTGTGGGTCAGGCACACTCTGTCGCTCCCCCGTCCTCGTCTCCGTCCCCATCGCCTGGGCGCCCTGGGTCGGCGCGCGAGTCTGGGCCCCATGAGTCGAGCGTTCGTCCTGTCGGGCGGGGCGAGCCACGGAGCCATGCAGGTCGGGATGATGGCGGCGCTCGCCGACGAGGGTGTTCGGCCCGAGATGGTGGCCGGCACCTCGGTCGGGGCGATCAACGCGGCGTGGATCGCCGGGGGCGGGTCGCCCGCCGGACTCGGTGCGATCTGGAGCGACCTGCACCGGCGAGATCTGTTCCCGAACAGCGTCGTGCGTGCGGTCCGTGCCTTTGCCGGGCGAGCTCCGTCCTTCTTCCCCGACACCGGCCTTCGTCGCGTGCTGCGCGATCACCTTCCGTTCGATCGGCTCGAGGACGCCGAGCTGCCGATCACCGTCATCGCGACGGACGAGCTCACCGGCGAGGAGGTGCGGCTCCGGCGCGGTCCGGCCGTCGATGCGATCGCGGCGAGTGCGTCGATCCCGGCGCTTCTGCCTCCGGTCGTGATCGACGGCCGCCGTCTGGTCGACGGGGCGGTGGTCAACAACACACCGATCACCGTCGCCATCGAGGAGGGTGCGACCGAGGTGTGGGTGCTGACCACGGGATTCGGGTGCGCCGTCACCGCACCACCGGCGCGGGCCTTCGCGAGCGCCCTGCGAGCGGTCGGTCTGATGGTCGAGCGTCGACTGGTCCTCGAGCTCGCCAACGCCCGGTACCCGGTCCCGGTGCATCTGGTGCCGTCGCCGTGCACGGTCGACGTCTCGCCGATCGACTTCTCCCGTAGCGACGAGCTCATCGACATGGGCTACGAGACGGTCGCGTCGTGGCTGAGGTCCGGCCGCCCCACGCTGCTCGACGCCGGCGACCCGCACCTCCACCCGTGAGCGACACTGTGGGTCAGGCGACACTGTGGGTCAGGCACACAGTGTCGCTCAGGTGAAGCCGGTGACCGGCCGAGGTCGGTAGAGCTCTTCGAGGCGGACGATCTCGTCGGGACCGAGGTCGACGTCGAGCGCAGCGACCGCGTCGTCGAGGTGGTGCGGCTTGGTCGCACCGATGATCGGCGCGGCCACCGCCGGGCGCGAGAGCAGCCAGGCAAGACCCACCTGAGCCCGTGCGACCCCTCGCTCGTCGGAGATCGCAGCGACCCGCTCGGCGATCGGACGGTCGCCGTCGCCGTAGCGGCGGGCGGCCGAGGCGTCGCTCGTCGATCGATCGGTCGTCTCGTCCCAGTCGCGAGTGAGCAGGCCTCGCGCGAGCGGGCTGTACGGAATGACGCCGACACCCTGGTCGAGGCAGAGCGGGATCATCTCCCGCTCCTCCTCGCGGTGGAGGAGGTTGTAGTGGTTCTGCATCGCGACGAACCTCGTCCAGCCGTTCGTCTCGGCGACGTACTGGGCCTTCGAGAACTGCCAGGCCCACATCGACGACGCCCCGAGGTATCGGACCTTGCCTGCCGTCACGACGTCGTGGAGCGCCTCCATCGTCTCCTCGATCGGCGTCGAGTCGTCCCATCGATGGACCTGGTAGAGGTCGATGTGGTCGGTGCCGAGCCGCCGGAGTGAGTGGTCGACCTCGGTCATCACGGCCTTGCGTGACAACCCCATCGCGTTGCGCCCGTCGTGCATCGGGGCGAACAACTTGGTGGCGATCACGATCGCGTCGCGGTTCGCACGCGACGCGAGCACCCGCCCGAGGATCTCTTCGCTCGCCCCAGCCGAGTAGATGTTCGCCGTGTCGAAGAAGTTGATCCCGAGGTCGAGTGCCCGCTCGATGAACGGGACACTCTCGGCTTCGCTCAGCGACCAGGGTGGGTAGCCCCGGCCCGGCTCGCCGTAGCTCATGCAGCCGAGGCAGATCCTGGACACGTCGAGACCGGTCGAACCGAGCTTGGTGTACTCCACGCCCGCATCGTCGCAGCGGTCGGTGGGCTGTCCGACACCGGAGATCGGAGGGTGCGACAGTGTGTGCCTGACCCACACTGTCGCTCTCGCGGTCGCCGTCGGCTACACCGTGGGCATGACCGCCAATCAGGTTCTCGAGATCTCCCGCACCTCGCACGGCGAGACCCGCGTCGTCGACGAGGAACTCGGCGAGCTCGCCGAGGGATCGGTCCGACTGAAGGTCGACCGCTTCTCCATCACGGCGAACACCGTCACCTACGCGAACGCCGGCGACATGCTCGGCTACTGGGACTTCTACCCGAGCGGCACCGAGGGATGGGGCCGCACCCCGGCGATGGGCTGGGGCGAGGTGGCCGAGTCGAACCACCCCGACGTCGAGGTCGGCGGTCGCTACTACGGCTGGTACCCGATGGCGCAGTTCGTCGACATGAAGGTGTCGGTCACCTCGACAGGGCTTCGCGACGACGGCGATCACCGCGCCGCCCACGCGCCCGTGTACCGCACCCTCGAGGCCCCGGCGACCGACCCGTTGTTCCCGAGCAACCTCGCTGCCGACGCGGTCGGCGACGTCGAGGACCGCCACGCCCTCGTGCGCGGCCTCTTCATGACCGGGTATCTGTCGGCGGCGTTCTTCCAGTCGCACGACTGGTACGGCACGCCGACCGCGGTCGTGCTGTCGGCCTCGTCGAAGACCGCGATCGGGTTCGCCGATGCGGCGCAGCGACTCGGTGCCGCTCGGGTCGTCGGCGTGACCTCGCCCGGCAACGTCGACTTCGTGTCGTCGATCGACGCCTACGACTCGGTCATCACCTATGACCAGGCCCAGGCGGGTGACCACGACATCACGTCGGGGGTCATCGTCGACATGGCCGGCAACCGACCGGTGCTCGCAGCCCTCCACGAGAAGCTCGGCGACTCGATCGGCTACTCGATGATGATCGGGATGACGCACCATGACGTCCCGCAGGTCGAGGTGTCGTCGGGGCCGTCCCCCACGCTGTTCTTCGCTCCGACCGCGATGTCGGAGATGAGCCAGGCCGGGACCGACACCGCAGCGCTCCAGTCCGACGCGGCGTCGTCGCTCGCGGAGTTCGTCGAGGCGTCACACGAGTGGCTCGAGGTCGACCGCGTGGCCGGCGCTGGGGCGGCGGCCGAGAGCTGGGTGTCGGTGCACGACGGCACGCTGTCGCCGAGCATCGGCCGCATCGTCTCGATGCACTCGTGACACTGGGGGAGCGGCGATGACCGAGGCATCGACCGATTGGCTCGACCTCACCGGACGAGCGGGTCGAGCGGCGCACGACGTCGTCGGGTGGTTGATGTGGGATCAGCCCGCGATCGATCGGTATGCCGCACTCGGCGTGCCGAACGGCGTCGGCTGGATCGTGGCGTGGCGTATGGCCGCACTCGGCCGGGTCACGCCGGCCGCTGCTGCAGCCACGGGGTACTCGATCCATCCCGACGTGATCGCGATGGTGCTCGCGGCGTACCGCGACGTGACCGACGAGGACGCCATCCGTGCCGTTCGCGATGAGTCGGCGGTCACCGGACTCGCCGACATCGCTCCGGGCCTCGGCGAGGCGATGGCGCCGGTCGCCGACGACCTGTGGCGCGGCGTCGACTCGATGCACTTCGGGGCCCGTCCGTTGTTCGCCGCGTTCCGGGCCGAGCCCCGTCCCGGCCCCGATCAGCCGGTGCTGTCGGCGTGGCGGGCGGCGAACTGTCTGCGCGAGCTGCGGGGCGACAACCACTGGGCGCTGTGCGCGTCGGAGGATCTCGACGAGGTCGAGGTCGGGCTCCTCCACTCGGCGATGGTCGATCCCGACGAGTACGGCAGCGAGGAGTGGATCGCCCGCAGTCGCGGGAACGACGACGAACGGATCGCCCACGGCTGGAGCCGACTCGAGGCCAAGGGCTTCGCCGCAGACGGTGCGCTCACCGACGTGGGCAGAGACTTCCGCTGGGAGCTCGAGCGTCGAACCGATCAGCTCACGGCGCCCGCATGGCAGGCGGCGGGGGAGGAGGCGACGGTTGCGTTCTGCGAGGCGGTCGAGCCGCACCACGAGGCGATCGTCGCCCGCATCGACGCCACGGCCGGCCCCCGGTGGATGCCGGCCCTCCGCACCACCGACCGCTGAGCTCGTCGACGATCAGACCCCGTGGCGTTCGAGGAACGGCCGGACGGCAGCCACCACGCCGGGCGCGTCGGCCATCGTGGCGGCGTGTCCGTCCCACGAGCCCTCGTGGTACTCGACGTCATGAGCGACGAGCTCACCGCGAAGAGTGTCGGCGAACACCTCGCCGGATCCGAAGTAGGCCATCCGCGGCACGTCGACCGGCGCGAGTCCTGCGTCGGGATGGGCGTCTCGCCACCCGATCATCCCCTCGATCGCGGCTGCGTTCGACGGCGCGTGGTTGGTGCTCTGGAGATAGTCCTTGATCTCCGGGGGAAGGGGGATGGGGAATCCGGCCCAGTAGGTGTCCCAGTCATCGGCTGCGAGCACTTCCACGCCCGCTGCGAGAAGGGGATAGGTCAGGTCGAGCGCCGCACCGAGAGGGCTCGCACCCACGATCACCGCGCTGCACCGCTCGGGAGCGAGCTCGGCGCACAGGGCGGCGATCATGCCGCCGCGACTGAAACCCCAGACGACGGCCTTCTCGATCTGGAGAGAATCGAGGACGCCCGTGACCTCGGCGACCGCCCGTTCCGCCGAGTAGTGCACCGAGTCGGTCTCGTTGCTGCTCCGACCGTGCCCGAGGGGATCGACGGCGATCAGCCGACGGTCGGGCATCGCATCGTGGTAGCCGAATGCCTGCCACCGCGCGGCGTTGCTCTGGAAGCCCGGAAGCAGGACGGTCGGCGGACCGTCGCCCTCGTCGGAGAACGCGATGTCGTGGCCGCCGATCCGCACCGAGTCCATGCGGTCATGCTCTCATGTCGAGAGGCGCACGCGCTTCGAATTGACCCCAGTCGATCTGTCCGGGCGGATGGCCGTTGCCGTGGCGGGTGCTCAGCTTGGTGCGATCGTTGCGAGCGCATTCACCCGCGCCGCCATCGCGAGCCTCTCGTCGTACGTGACGAAGGTGTCGATGTCGTCGCCGAGGTCGAGTGCTGCCGCGACGTGGATGGCATCGAGCGAGCGAAGGGCGGTCGGGTCGAGTCGGCCCGCTTCGGTGAAGATCGCTGAGGTCACCTCGGTGAGATACACGGTGTCGAGAACCTCGCGGGCGCGAACGGCCAAGGACGGGTCGACTCGGCGCACGGCTCGGATGAGTTCGGTGCGGGTGAGGTCACTCGAGACGAGGTCGTCGTCGTTGTCCCTGAGCCACGCCCGCAACCTCTCGGTCTCGGGTTCCGCCACCACCAGCTTGGCGAGCGCAGATGTGTCGACGTAATGCGCCATGTCAGTAGCGGGACTCGTCTCGGTCTGCACTCAACGCGGCCGAGACGCTGGGTCCATCGTGCGGTGACGGGAGTTTCCCGATCGACCGCCGCGGCGGCCGGGCGCGCCCTGTCTCGACGAGTTCGGCGAGGCGCGACTCGGGGATCGCCGCGAGCCGCGCGACCGGCCGGCCGCGATCGGTGATGGTGATGGGAGTTCCTGATGCAGCTTCGGCGACGACCGCCGACGCGTTCTGCTTCAGTGCTCGGATTCCGACCTCCGTCATGTTCTACATCGTAGCACATGGAGGAGGCTCGTCGTCCGGAACGGCCTCGGCACCCAGCGATAGGCTCACGCACCCGTCGGGCGCATAGCTCAGTTGGCTAGAGCGCTTCCCTTACAAGGAAGATGTCGGGGGTTCGAGTCCCTCTGCGCCCACTTCGTACGCATGTTCGACGGCTCGTCAAGGTTGTGGTGCAGCTGGGTCGCGGGCTCCTGGCGCGGAAGCGGCAAGGACAAGTGGGCACGGCGCGCTCCGTGGTGCCGATACTGCCTGGCTTTGGGTCGTTGCTCTCGCCGTGTCAGCGAGCGGTGTCGCTGTCTTGTCGATAGTGGGTGAGGACGTGTATCGATCCAGCGATGAGGGATCTTTGCTGTTTGGGGTCGTGGGTCGCGAGGTCTCGGAGGGCAGCGGGCGCTAACGCCCAGGCGCTTGCGAGCGCGACAACGATCACCATGACGTCGGCGGGACTGAATCGGCCTTTCTTTCCGTAGTTGGGTTGGACCTCGGCGAGGTCGTCGACTTTTTCGTTGAACAGTTGTCGTTCGAGTTCGGTCGCACCCGGTCGTTCGAGGCGTCGCCATTCGTGGATTCGAAGGTGGTCGGGGTGCTCGACGAGGTAGTCGAACAGGGTGGCGGCGTAGCTGACCAGGTCGTCGGGGGTGAAAGGAACGGCGTCGTGGGCGTGTTGGAAGGCGTGCTCGACGACAGTGTCGAACAGTTGATCTTTGTTGCCGTAGTAGGCGTAGATCAGCTGTTTGTTGGCCTTGGCTGTCACGGCGATCCGGTCGACTCTGGCGCCGGCGAGTCCGTGGGTGGCGAACTCGGCGAGGGCAGCGTCGAGGATTCGTCTGCGGGTTGCTTCTGCGTCTCGGGGGGCCACAACGCTCCTGACTAACCGGTTGGTTGACAACCCTAGACGATGGTCGTACGATCGCAAGCAACCAACGAGTTAGTTAGGAACGTGGATGTCAGGCAAGGTGATCCTGATCGCTGGGGCGTCGTCCGGAATCGGGCACGCGTCAGCTCGTGCCCTCGTCGAACGAGGGCACACCGTGTACGCCGGAGCTCGCCGAGTTGACCGAATGGCTGACCTGGCCACGGCCGGCGCACATCCGTTGGAGCTGGACGTGACCGACGACGACTCGGTGCACCAGGTGGTGGAGCGGGTCATGGGTGAGCAGGGAAGGATCGACGGGTTGTTCGCCAACGCCGGGTACTGCCTGCTTGGGCCTGCCGAGTTGCACTCTACTGAGGACGTCGTCCGCCAGTTCGACACCAACGTGATCGGCATGGGCCGAACCGTCGCCGCGGTGCTCCCTCACATGCGACGTCAGTGTTCGGGCACCATCGCCATCACCTCGTCGGGGGCAGGGCACGTATCAATGCCGGGCATGGTTTGGTACCCCGCGACCAAACACGCCCAACAGGGGTACGCCAAAGGTCTACGCCTCGAGGTCAAAGAGTTCGGCATCAACGTGGTGTTGATCGAGCCCGGCTACATCGACACTGACATCGACAACGCCAGCCTTCCGTATCTTGACCTCGCCTCCGAACATCCCGAAGCCAGCGCCTACGAGACCCAGATCGCGAACTTCCGCAAGAACTGGAGCGAGGGTGTCGACAACGGCGCATCACCCGAGACGATCGCAGGCGTCGTCGTCAAAGCCTTCGGGAGCCGGCGGCCCAAGCGGGCGTATCGGCCCAACTCCGACGCCCGGATGGCGATCCTCGTCAATCGGATTTTTGGTGACCGGCTCATCGACCGGATCCTTCCCGGCCAGAGCATCGCCTAAGGAGATAGCGACGATGAAGGTCAGCACCGCCCGCCGGATCCTCGGCGTCTTCCAGCGACTCCCCGTCGGGATGTATGTCTGGTCTCTCGACAACCAGATCACCTGGACTCCCTCACGCAAGATCCGCCGCAACCACACCTTCGCCGAAGAGACGGTTGCCGGTCGGAACGTCGGGTGGCTCGACAAGCACAACGCGACCCGCGGTGTCATCATCCACCTCCACGGAGGCGGCTATACCTCCGGTCCCTTCGCCCAGATGTGGGACTGGCTTGCCGACCTCGCTAGCCGGACCGGCCTCGCAGCGGCCATGATCGACTACCGCCTCGGCAGCGAAGCCCCCTACCCGGCCGCACCAGACGACGCCGAAGCCGTCCTCAACGAACTCGGCGCCAGCGCCGTCCTCCGGCCCGATACGCCGTGGGTGCTGATTGGTGACAGCGCCGGTGGAGGACTCGCACTCGTCAGCTGTCGACGGC
>JBCCTP010000135.1:0-10308 GCA_039198505.1 Actinomycetota bacterium
CGACGCTGCGCTCATCACGGCGAAACGAGACGCCCGCGGCCTCGTCCAGCTCAGCGAGCGTCTGGTCGACTCCGCGCTCGCCGGCAACTGACCGCCCCCGGCGTTCTCATGGAGTTGTTGCGCACCTGATGCGCACACTCCTCATGAGAGCGACGTCGAGGTCGCGATCGCCTCGGCCAGCGTGGCGACGTCGACGTCACTGACTCCCGTCGAGGCGGTCTGGGAGGTGACGGTCGCGGCCGCCGCGCACCTTCACCTCGGGTGGCTCACACGACCAGCAGCCGTACTCGACGTGGATGCCCTGCACCGACATCTGCGTGCCCCGGGACTTCTCCAGGATCACCTGCGGTCGGTGGTACAGATCGTCGCCCCCGCAGAGCGGACACGTCGGTCGCGGGTCGCGCTCCCACGTGACGTCGCATCGGTCGCACGTGAGGCGGATCCGGCCCTCGTCGGCCGGTTCGCCACGAAGATCGTCGTCGGTCTCGCACTGCGGACAGACGATCTCGAGGGCCACGCCCGAACCGTATCCAGCGTCACCGAGATGACAGCATGAAGCGATGCCCGACTACCGCACGATCGGCGACACCCATCTCGGTTCCGGTGACTTCTGGCGCAAGCCGCTCGCCGAACGGAACGACGCGTTCGCCGCGCTCCGCCACGAGTCGAAGCACGGCGACGGGATGTGCTTCCACGAGGAGCTCTCGGTCATCGAGGGCGGCATCAAGGGACCCGGATTCTGGTCGGCGGTCACCTACGACGACGTCCGCGAGATCAACCGCAAGGCGCAGATCTTCTCGTCGGCATCGGGCATCACGTTCGGCGAGCAGCCACCCGACACGCTCGAGTTCTTCGGTTCGATGATCGTCATGGACGACCCCCGGCACGCCAAGTTCCGGCTCCTCGTCCAGAAGGGCTTCACGCCGAAGATGGTCGCCCAGATCGAGGAGTTCATCCGCGATCGCGCCCGCGGGCTCGTCCGAGAGGCGAAGGAGCGCGCCGTGAACGGAACGGTGTCGTGCGATTTCGTCGAGGCGTTCGCGGCCCCGATGCCGCTCCAGGTGATCTGCGACATGTTGGGGGTCCCGCCCGAGGACGAGAAGCAGATCTTCGATTGGACCAACATCATCCTCGGCGCCGGCGACCCCGAGTTCACGCTCGACCTCGACGGCCTCATCCTGGGCGCCGCCGGGATGTTCGACTACGCCCAGAAGCTCGGCGAGGAGCGGCTGAGCAACCCGACCGGCGACATCACATCGGTGCTCATGCACGCAGAGGTCGACGGAGAGCGGCTCACGCCGGCCGAGTTCGGATCGTTCTTCATCCTGTTGGCGGTGGCCGGCAACGAGACCACCCGCAATGCGATCTCGTGGGGCATGAAGATGCTCACCGAGCATCCCGACCAGCGCGAGAAGCTGCGTGCGGACTTCGACGACTTGTCGCTGCCGGCGGCCGACGAGATCGTCCGGTGGGCGTCGCCGGTGCTGCACATGCGCCGCACGGCGAACGAGGACGTCGTGGTCGGCAACACGAAGATCTCGGCGGGCGAGAAGGTCGCCATGTGGTACTGGTCCGGCAACCGCGACGAGGCGGTCTTCGACGACGGACACCGCTTCGACATCTTCCGCCCCAACACGAAGGACATGGAGGGGTACGGAGCGGGCGGCCCTCACTTCTGCCTCGGCGCCAACCTCGCCCGGCGCGAGATCCAGGTCATGTTCGGCGAACTCTTCGCCGAGTTCCCCGACCTCGAGATCTCCGGTGAACCCGATCGACTCGTGTCCGGGTTCATCAACGGCATCAAGCGCATGCCGTGCGAGTTCTCCGTGCGCTGACGTTCAGTCGGCGACCGCACCGGTCGAGGTGATCGCGTCGGCGGCGACGTCGAGAGCGGTCTGAACGGCCGTCGCTGGATCGTCGCCGCGAACGTGCGCGGCGACGAGTCCGGCGAGTAGTGCGTCACCGGCGCCGGTCACGCTCGCGACCGATCCCGACGCGGTCGACGCGTGGCGAGCGATCGCGCCCGAGGAGTCGACGACCACGACGCCGTGCCGACCGAGGCTCACCACCACCCGATCGACCCCTCGATCGACGAGCGACGTGGCTGCGGCCTCGATCGCCGCGTCGGTCTCGACGGCACGACCGGTGAGCGCGGCGAGCTCGGCGACGTTCGGCTTGATCGTGTGGACCCGGTCGAGCACGCCATCGATCCGCGGAGCCTTCGCCGCCGACACCGGATCGACGAACAGCGGCCGACCCCGACCGGCCACCGCCCCGAGCGTCGACTCGTCGAGGTTGCAGTCCACGACCACGGCATCGGCCGCATCGACGATCGCGGCTCGTGCCTCGATGGCGCCGACGTCGAGATCGGTCAGCACCGCCATGTCGCTGACCGCCAGAACCATCTCGCCGTTCTCGTCGAGCACGGCGAGGTACGTGGCCGTGCGCTGCTGCGACCAGATCACGCGGCCGAGATCGACGCCGGCGTCGGAGGTCACCGACGCCAGCCACCGTCCGTCCTCGTCGTCTCCGATGGCGGTGATGAGTGTCGTGTCCACACCGATGAGCGCCAGTCGATGCGCGACGTTGCGACCCACCCCGCCGGCGGACCGCGTGACCCGGCCCGGGTTGGACTCGCCGACCAGAGCGGCCGAGGACACCCGTCCCTGGATGTCGACGTTGGCGCCGCCGATCACGACGACGCGAGGAGCCTCGTTCGCTGAGTTCACCGACGGTGAAGGATGTCAGCAGATACGCGGCAGCTGCTCACCGATGGGGAGGTCGACCACTCGCGTGGCGCCCAGACCGGTCTTCGCCACGACGACACCGGGATGCTCCTCGACCACGGTCCCGATCCGGACGGCACCGACACTCTCGGGAACGGCGCGCATGGCGTCGACGACGGCATCGGCATGCTCGGACGGCACGAACCCGACCAGGCGTCCCTCGTTGGCCACGTGGATCGGATCGAGCCCGAGGAACCCGCACGCCGACCGCACCGCCTCCGGGACCGGGAGCGACCGCTCGTCGAACTCGACGCCCACGCCGGCCGTCGCCGCGAGTTCGCAGAGGCTGGCGGCGAGGCCGCCGCGGGTGCAGTCGCGAACGACGTGCACGTCGGGGCACGCCGCGAGCATCGCCGAGACGACGTCGTGCAACGGAGCCGTGTCCGACCGGATCTCGGTGCCGAACTCGAGCCCTTCACGGACGCTGAGAACCGCGACGCCGTGCGCCCCGATGTCGCCCGACAGAACGATCGCATCACCGGGACGGATCCGGTGGGGTGCGAGGTCGATCCCTCCGGGCACCACGCCGACTCCTGCGGTGTTGACGTACACCCCGTCGCCGTGGCCCTGCTCGACGACCTTGGTGTCCCCAGTCGCCAGTTGGACACCGGCGCGTTCGGCGGCCCGGCCCATCGCCGCCGCGACGGCGTGCAGCCGATCGAGCTCGAGGCCTTCCTCGAGGATGAAACCGGTCGACAGGGCGATCGGTCGAGCGCCGCTCGTGGCCAGGTCGTTGACCGTGCCGTTCACCGCCAACTCACCGATGTTGCCGCCGGGGAAGAACAGCGGCTGCACCACGTAGCTGTCGGTCGTGAACGCGAGGCGGGCGCCAGGACCCGCGTCGGCGAGCACGTCGAGAACCGCCGCGTCGGTGGGCGTGGCGTCCGCGGCGGCCGCTCCGAACGCCGGACGGAAGAGGTGCTCGACGAGCTCGCCCGACAGCTTCCCTCCCCCACCGTGGCCCAGCACGATCCGCTCATGGTCGCGCAGCGGAACAGGACACGACCACGACTCGATGTCGTCGGCGGTGGCGAGCCGGGTGTCGTTCACCTCACCGACCTCCGCTCGGACCGGCGCCGACGGTGACCGGGGTCTCGACACGCCGGTACTGGAAGTACGCCGCGCACGCACCCTCGCTCGACACCATCGTGGCGCCCATCGGGTTCCGCGGGGTGCACGTCGTGCCGAAGCACTCACACTCGTCGGGCTTGATCAGGCCCTGGAGCACCTCACCGGCTCGACACGCCGGCGGCTCGTCGACGTGGAGCTCACCGACCTCGAACCGCCGCTCGGCGTCGAAGTCGGCGAACGCCTCGGAGAGGCGCCAGCCACTCGACGGGATCATCCCGATCCCCCGCCACTGCCGATCGCACACCTCGTAGACGTCGGCGAGCATCTGCTGGGCGGCCGGGTTGCCCTCGGGTCGGACAGCTCGCGTGTACGCGTTCTCGACCTCCGCTCGACCCTCTTCGAGTTGCATCACGGCGCGACGGATTCCGTCGAGCACATCGAGCGGTTCGAAGCCGGTGACCACGATCGGCACCCCGAACCGATCGGCCAGCGGCCCGTACTCGCCGGTGCCCATCACCGTGCACACGTGACCGGCGGCGAGGAACGCGTTCACACGCGAGGTCCCGGAGGTCATCAGCGCCTCGATCGCCGGTGGCACCAGAACGTGGCTGACGAGCATCGAGAAGTTCGTGAGTCCCCGCTGCCGCGCCTGGAACACGGCCATCGCGTTGGCGGGCGCGGTGGTCTCGAAACCGACTCCGAAGAACACGACCTGGCGGTCGGGTTCGTCCTCGGCGATCTCGACGGCATCGAGCGGTGAGTAGACGATGCGGACATCACCGCCCCGCGCCCGCACCGAGAAGAGATCCTGCGTGCTGCCCGGCACCCGGAGCATGTCGCCGAACGAGCAGAACGTCACGTCGGACCGCGAGGCGATGGCGAGCGCCCGGTCGATCATCTCGAGCGGCGTGACGCAGACGGGACACCCGGGTCCGTGGATGAGCTCGACGGCACCGGGCAGCAGCTGGTCGATGCCGTTGCGGATGATCGAGTGCGTCTGCCCGCCGCAGACCTCCATGATCGCCCACGGCCTCGTGACCGTGCGCTCGATGTCGGCGAAGAGGCCAGCGGCGAGGTCGGGGTCGTGGAACTCGTCGAGGTACTTCACGGCGTCGCCCTCTCGTCGTCGTCGGCAGGCCCCTCGGTTCTGCCGGTCTCGACCGCGGCCATCATCGAGTCGTCGAGTCCGAGCTCGTCGTCGAGCAGCCCGACGTCCTTCATCATCGACAGCGTCTCCAACGCCGACGCCTCGTCGAGCAGGGTGATCGCGAAGCCCGCGTGGATGATCGTGTAGTCGCCCACCTGAGCCTGCGGGACGTACGCGAGGCAGATCTCCTTGGTGACGCCGCCGAAGTCGACGGTCGCCATACGGGTTCCGCGGTCGTCGCGGATCTCGGTCAACTTGCCGGGGACTCCGAGGCACATCGGATGCTCCTCTCCTGATTGCGTTCGTGGTTGCGTTCCTGGTGGTGGTCCTGGTTCTGACGGACGAGGCAGGCGGCGGTGACAGCCGCCTGGCCGAGCGACAGACCTCCGTCGTTGGGGGGAACGAGACGATGCGTGAGCACGTCGTGGCCGGTGAGGCGGCGGCGCACGAGTCGGGTGAGCAGGGCGTTCTGGAACACTCCTCCCGACAGCGCGACCGGTCGACCGGCGGCCAGTCGATCGGCCAGCTCGGCGACGAGGTCGGCGACAGCCACGTGGAATGCGATGGCGAGATCGGCCGGCTCGACGCCCGAGCGGACGCCGTCGACGAGGTCACGCAGCAGTGGTGTCGGGTCGATCACGATCGGTGATCCGGACTCGGTCGGCTCACGGAGATCGAACGACAGCGGAGCCCGTCCGACGACACCTGCGGCGGCGAGATGCTCGAGTTCGATGGCTGCCTGCGCCTCGTAGCCCACGCGGTGTCGAACGCCGAGCAGCGAGCTGACGACGTCGAACAGCCGGCCCATGCTCGTCGTGGGAACACATCCGACGTCGCGGACGACCTGTCGGGGCACGACCGACCGCTCGGTGTCGTCGCACGACGCCACTGCGGGGATGTCGTCGGTCAGCGGGATGCCGAGTTCGGTCAACCATGCGACGGCGATGCGGCACGGGTTGCGAACCGCCTCGTCGCCGCCCGGGAGGGGCAAGGGCGCCAGATGAGCCACTCGCTCGTACCGGTCGAATCGCGAGGCGAGGACCTCGCCACCCCAGATCTGTGGGCTGCCGTCGGCACCGTGTCCGTAGCCCGTGCCGTCGAAGGCGACGCCGAGCACCTCGGCATCGAGCCGGAGGCCGTGCTCGGCCATGACCGACGCGACGTGAGCGTGATGGTGCTGCACGTCGACGATCGGGGCACCGGGCATCTCCCTCGCTCGCTCCAGCGCCCAGCGGCGCGTGAGGTAGTTCGGATGGAGATCGACACCGAGTGCGACGGGGTCGACGCGGTACATCGTGGTGAACGCGTCGACGCTCGCCTCGAACGCATCGAGGGTCGGCAGGTTCTCCATGTCGCCGACGTGCTGGCCGACCCAGGCGTGGCGACCCGATGCGACGCAGCAGGTGTTCTTCAGCTCGCCGCCCACACCCAGGACCGGCGGAGCCTCGAACCCGAGTCGGACCGGGACCGGTGCCACTCCTCTCGATCGACGGATCGGCTGGACCTCGCCGTCGATCACGCGCACGACCGAGTCGTCGCACGGCACCTCGATCGGGCGGTCGTGAGCGAGGAAGGCGTCGACGAGGTCGGCGAGGCGCTCGCGAGCATCGTCGTCGCGGAAGCAGATCGGCTCGTCGGATCGGTTTCCCGACGTCAGCACGAGGTAGCTGGGCGGTGGGACGTCGCTCCCGGGAACGGGTCGGAACAGCAGGTGGTGGAGCGGCGTGTACGGCAGCATCACCCCGATGAGCGGGTTCCCCGGGGCGACACCTGGGGCGAGGGCCGCCGACGACATCTCGTGTCGACGTCGGAGCAGCACGATCGGGCGCGACGGATCGGTCAGCGCGGCGATCTCGTCGTCGGTGGCATCGGCGATCACGGAGACCGCGTCGAGGTCGGGAGCCATGACGGCGAACGGCTTGTCGGAGCGGCCCTTGCGGATGCGCAGCAGATCGACGGCCTCGGCATCCGTCGCATCGCACGCGAGGTGGTACCCGCCGAGACCCTTCACGGCGACGATCGCCCCGTCTGCGAGCCGTTCGTGGACGCCGGCGAGGACCTCGTCGGTGCCGACCACGGTCCGGTCGTCGTCGTCGAGCCGGATCCGCGGTCCGCAGTCGGGGCAGGCCACCGGTTGGGCGTGGTACCGACGATCGAGCGGGTCGGCGTACTCCGCCGCACAGTCGTCGCACAGCTCGAAGTCGGCCATCGTGGTCGCCGGCCGGTCGTAGGGCAGGTCGCGGATGATCGTGAACCGGGGTCCACAGTTCGTGCAGTTCACGAACGGGTAGCGGTACCGGCGGTCCGCCGGGTCGTCGAGCTCGGCGAGGCATTCGTCGCACATGGCGACGTCGGGCGGCACGAGCGTGCGTGCCCCGTCGGCGTCGGTCGACTCGACGATCGTGAAGTCGGCCTTCCCGCCGGTCGGTTCGACGTCGTCGACCTCCAGGTCGTCGACGTGAGCGAGCGGAGGCAGTTCGGAGAGGAGCCGATCGACGAAGCGATCCATCGTCGCGGCCGCGCCTTCGACCTCGATGAACACGCCGCTCGCATCGTTGCCGACGTGGCCGCCGAGTCGCAGATCGACGGCGAGTGAGTAGACGAACGGACGGAAGCCGACACCCTGGACGATCCCGTGGACGCGCATCCGTCGCCGACCGATCACGTCGGCGGCAGACGGCATCGACGTCACACCGGGACCGTCGAGGAGGCTCATCGCAGCCCGGCCTCCGGTCGGGCGTCAGGCGAGCTGTCGGCGTCGGTCTCCCAGATGGTCACCCGGTTGTTGCCCGAGTCGGCGATGGCGAGGCGGCCGCCCGACGGATACCGGTGCCACGACAACCCGTAGGGCCAACAGCAGGTGTCGTGCTCGACGCGATCCCACCGGTTCTCACCGTTGGCGTCGACCGTGGGCTGGCCGAGGATCCGGTCGACGACCGCACCCGCCGGTGCGGCGCTGAACGTGTGCGCCGGATCGTCGACGACACCGATGCGGTTGTTCGAGGTGTCGCCGACGAACAACCGTCCGTCGTCGGCCGTGGCGATCGCGTACGGGAACCGGAAGGCACCCGCACCCTGTGGTCGATACGGGCTCTCGAAGGCCGTCTCGAAGTCGGGCTGGCCGAGCACGACGTCGGCGGGTCGATCTCGGGTGACCGAAACAGCACGAATCGGACCCGGCACCGGATGTGCTGTTTCGCTGCGCCAGCCGAGCACGCGATGGTTGCCGGCGTCGGCGACGAGGAGCAGGTTGCCCGATGCCGCGATGGCGTGCGGCCAGCGCATCGAGTCGCCAGCGACCGCTCCGTCTCGGTTCTCGCCGCGGGAGGTGAGGTCGGGTTGGCCGAGGACCACGTCGGCGCGGCGGCCCGGCCCGGGAAGCCCGTCGGTCCATCCGAGCACCCGCCGGTTGCCCGTGTCGGCGACCCAGAACGTGTCGTCGATCTCTGCGATCCCGAACGGCCAGTAGAACCGCTGGGGGCCGCAGCCCTCGTCGACGCCGTCGATCCCGTCGGGCTGTCCGATGACCGTCGGGGTCGCCCCGGACGTGGCCGACACCACGTCGTCCCAGACGAGCAGCCGGTGGTGCCAGGCGTCGGCCACGACGAGCCGACCGTCGGACAGGACGTCGAGTCCGGTCGGCAGGAACAGCAGCTTCGGGCCTTCGCTGACCATGTCGGGCTGGCCGATCACGTGATCGGCGTCGGCGTGGTCGTGATCGGGCAGTGGCGTGTCCCACACGAGCAGCCGATGGTTGCCCGTGTCGGCCGCGATGAGATGCGTCGGCGTCTGGCACACCCCGCGAGGTGCGTACATCGTCGACGGACTCGGCGACGCGTCGGGCAGCGCCAGCCCCATCTCGCTCGTGCCGCCGAGCCACCGCGCAGGCCGGTACGGCCCGCCTTCCGGCGACTGGCACGCGGAGGTCGCCGACGACAGGTCAGACGGGCCGGCGGCCGGCGGCGTCGTCGGAACGTCGGCGAGTGATGTCACGACCGGTCCCGGGGGCGTCCGAACCCGATCGACGAGACGGGGATGATCGTCTCGGTCGGAGCCGACTCGGGCGGCGCCTCGCGCACCTCGGTCAACTCGGGAAGATGGTCGAGCAGAGCCCGGGCCACGGAATCGCGCAACGTCTCGGTCGACGACCCACATCCCTGGCAGGCACCGAGCAGGCGGACGACGGCCACACCGTCGTCGATCGAGACCAGCTCGACGTCACCGTTGTGGCTCGTGAGGTAGGGGCGCACGCCGTCGAGCACCTGGATCGCCCGCATGGCGAGCGATGGCTTGACGATGCCGGCCTTCGCCAGCGCCGCGTACACCTCGGGATCGTCGACCAGCTCGTAGAGGAGCTCGCGTCCGCGCTCGTCGTCGCGCAGGCGCACGACGATCGTGCGCAGGACCGACTCGTGCAGCCCGGCGACCGCATCGGCGAGTTCACGAGCGGTCGCTCGGTCGTCACTCGACTCGATGCGCTCGACCGCGCTGTCGGCGTCTTCGATCCGCCGGGCCCGCCCCTCGAACGTGGCCGGCGGCGCGGTCTGTGTCGCCACGCCGGGATCGTCGGTGACCGTCATGCCGACCCCTCTCGGACGCTCTCCACCTCGGCGAGTTGGGCGTCGATCACGGCGATCACCTCGGTGTCGCCGACCGAGCCGAACAGTCGCTTCGCCTCCTCGTACTTCTCGGTCGCATCGTCGAGTCGACCGAGGTGCGCGAGCGCGTTCGCCTGATTGGCGAGGACCCGTCCGTACCCCGCCGGGTCGCTGATCTTCGACCGCTGCGCCAGCACGTCGTCGTACATCTCGACCGCCTCGGCGAGGTTGTCACCCCGATGCGTCGACGGCAGGTACTGCAGTGCGTTGGCGAGGTTCATCTTCGACGACGACCACTCCCACGCATGCGTGTCGGGAGAGAACACCCGGAGCGCGGCGCGGAGCGACTGCACGGCGACCCCCAACCGCACCTGATCGGACGCGTCGGTCATCGGCATCGACAGGTACGCGATCCCGATGTGCATGTTCGCCGTGGCGAACTGCTCGGGGTGTGACGACTCGGTGAAGTGGATGAGTGCCGACTGGTACGACCGGACCGCCGGCATCAGCCGATGCGGCTGCGCATCGGCGAGCTGGTGCAGCGCGAGACCGCGTTCGAGCTGGAGTCCGGCCCGCAGCTCGGCGAGGTTGGTCGGGGCGAGCACCTCGATCGCCCGGTCGTACCACTCGATCGACGCCTCGATCGCGTGCTGGGTCCGGAACCGGTGTTCCGCCACCATGCCGAGCACCCGACCGTGGAGCGCCG